>SFFD01000066.1 GCA_004556975.1 Oscillospiraceae bacterium
TGTTTAATGGCAATGTTTTTTGTTGTGACCATAATGTAAACCTGAATTTTATTTTCGTCAAAGCTCATAAGAAGATCAATGTGCTCAATAAACTTTATAAAAGCTTCCTGAACTATTTCCTCTGCCTCAAATTCGCTGCGGGTCAGGGAATAGGCTTTTGCATACATGACCTTATAATACTTTGTATAAATTTCGGAAATAAATTCGCGTTCATATGCGTCTTCAATTGCAGTAATAATTGCAAGCATTCTTTTGTTCTCCTCAGCAACTTATACTGAATAAAATATAGCATAAAATTTGATAGAAAACAAGAAAAACTTCAATATAACGGCAAAAGAAGAATATATTGAAAAACAAAACGGCCACAAATTTATTCTTTCACTTATATAAGACCCAAAAACAAGAAAAATGCAACATAAAAATCCAAATTTTTTAAAATTTTTTATGATGAAAGAAAATATAAAATATTTGATGACAGAGATAAAGATTTTTTACGAAAATTATTGAGTAAAAGAAGCATTTATAAGAATAAAACGGCTTTGCGCCGTAAAAGCTCAAAGCCGTTTTGGAAAAGTCTGCGATTATTTCGGAGTAAACGCCGGGTTGAATGCATAGTAATTTTTGCAGTTCAGTTTGTCAAGCACGTGCTCAATGCTTTCGCCAAAGCGCTGATAATGTACGATCTCGCGTTCGCGAAGGAATTTTATTGCGTCGCGCACGTCGGGGTCATCACAAAGCAAAAGAATGTTGTCATAGGTGGTGCGCGCCTTTTGTTCCGCCGCAAGGTCCTCATTAAGGTCGGTGATTGGGTCACCGGTAGATTGGAAAGTAGCAGCGTTAAACGGAACGCCGCTTGCATCCACCGGGTAAATTCCTGTTGTGTGGTCGGCAAAATATGGTGCAAATCCGCTGTTTCTTATTTCGTCCATGGAAAGATTACGCGTAAGCTGGTGCACAATGGCGCTTATCATTTCCATATGACCAAGTTCTTCGGTTCCTATGTCGGTAAGAACTGCCTTTACCTTGTCATTGGGCATTGCATAGCGCTGGCTTAAATAGCGCATTGCTGCGCCGGTTTCGCCGTCCGGTCCGCCAAGCTGAGTAATGATTATTTTTGCCATCGCAGGGTCTGCTTTCGCGATTTTTACAGGCTTCTGAAGCTTCTTTTCATAAATCCACATAACGCTTAACCCTCCTTATATTCCCAGGGCCAGGGGCCTTCGGTCCACTGCCAGCTTGTTTGACCGTTATAATCGCCGTGAGTAAGCATGCCGTATTTCTGCGCGTATTCCTCCGCGGCGACTTTTCGCATGGCAAGATGCTTTTGGTAAAAAGCAAGCGCGTCGGCACAGTTCGGGTGGCTGTCAAGGAAAAGCGCGGTTTCAGTAAGGATGAAATCACAGGTAATAATTCTCATTAAAAGAGATTTTTTATCATCCATTACCGCACCTCCTTGCCTATAAAAGGAAGATCAAGAGCAGGGAAGAGAGTGCCCCTTGCAAGGGCAGTTTCGTCATCATAAACTTCCGCAGGCCATGGCTGCATAGGAACACGCGCCACAGCAAGCACAAGCTCTCCGCCGCATGTTGGGCAAGCGGGTGAAGTGATTGCTCCGTTATTGTTTTCCATTGTATCATGCTCCAAATTTATTTTCGCGGAAGGTGTCCGCGTATTTCATACTATGCCGGATTTTTTAAATGAGCCAATGCCAAAAAAATTTGAGAAATAACGAATGTTTTTTATGTTTCGCCGTAAAAAAATTTATACTTTTTTAAAAAGTGTATTGCAAATTAAAAGATTGTCATTATAATATATAATATATAAAGCTGCATAATCATTGTTTGGGAGGAAACATCATGCCGGAAATCACTTTTAAAATTACCGAAAGCGTCGGAACCATATCCGAAAATGCCCGTGGGTGGACCAAAGAGCTTAACGCAGTAAGCTGGAACGACCATGCGCCTAAATATGACATTCGCGAGTGGTCTCCGGATCACGAGCGTATGTCCAAGGGCCTCACCTTTACCGCAGAAGAGCTTGGCGAGCTTCGCAAGCTTCTTAACAAGCTTGACCTTCCCACTGAGGATCTTCCGGACGACGAATAAACTATCCGAAAGATAAAACAGCGCAAAAGGTCAATGCTCAGCCTTTCGGGCATTCACCCGCAAAACGGGGGACTGTCCGTTTTTTATGTTTATTTATACTTGGGGTAAATCCCCTTTACCGGAAGGAAGAATATTATTTGATTCGTGAAGATTTAAGAAACGTGGCAATTATTGCCCACGTTGACCACGGCAAAACCACTCTTGTGGATGAAATGCTTAAACAAAGCGGAACTTTCCGCGACAACCAGGTTGTTGAAGACAGAGTTATGGACTCCGGCGACCTTGAAAGAGAAAGAGGAATCACAATCCTTGCAAAAAACACGTCTATTCATTATAACGGAGTAAAAATCAATATAATTGATACTCCCGGACACGCAGATTTCGGCGGCGAGGTTGAACGCGTACTCAAAATGGTAAACGGCGTTATTCTTCTTGTTGACGCAGCGGAAGGTCCAATGCCTCAGACAAGATTTGTTCTTCAGCGCGCTCTTGAACTCGGGCATCCGATAATCGTTGTCGTAAATAAAATAGACAAGCCCGACGCAAGACTTGATGAAATCGGCGACGAAATTCTTGAACTTTTGCTTGATCTTGACGCTTCCGAAGAGCAGCTTGAAAGTCCTATGCTTTTCTGCTCCGGGCGCGAAGGAACGGCTTCCTTTGACCCATATACTAAGGGTCAGGATCTCAAGCCGCTTTTTGACACCATTCTTGACCATATTCCCGCGCCGGAAGGCGACGCCGAAGGCCCTCTTCAAATTCTTGTTTCTTCCATTGATTATAACGAATATGTGGGAAGAATAGGCGTAGGAAGAATTGAGCGCGGCGTAGTAAAACCCAACATGGATGTTGTTGTTACAGATTATCACAACTCCGTTCAGAACTATAAGTCAAAAATAGTAAGCCTTTATCAGTTCGAGGGTCTTACCAAAGTTCCGTGCGAAAGCGCAACTGTGGGCGACATTGTATGTATGAGCGGTATTACCGATATCACTATCGGCAATACAATTTGCGCTCCTGAAAAAGTTGAAGCGCTGCCCTTTGTAAAAATCAGCGAGCCTACTGTTGAAATGACTTTCTGCGTTAACGACAGCCCGTTTGCCGGTCGTGAAGGCAAGTTTGTTACCAGCCGCCAACTGCGCGACAGACTGTACAGAGAACTGCTTAAAGATGTTTCTCTTCAGGTTTCCGATACCGACACAACGGATAAATTTGCGGTTCGCGGAAGAGGTGAAATGCACCTTTCCATTCTTATTGAAACTATGCGCCGCGAGGGTTATGAGTTTGCCGTATCCACACCGCGTGTTCTTTATAAAACCATCAACAACAAGCTTTATGAACCCATTGAGCTGCTTTCCGTAGATGTTCCGGAAGACTGCGTCGGCAATATTATGTCAGCAATGGGTAACAGAAAGGGCGAGCTTGTAAAGATGGCGCCGATAGGAAGCCGTATGCGTCTTGAATTCAAGATTCCGTCAAGAGGTCTTTTCGGTTACAGAAACGATTTTATGACCGACACAAAAGGCGAGGGAATTATGAGCGCCGTCTTTGACTGCTATGAGCCGTATAAGGGTGATATTCAGCGCAGAAGCACCGGCAGCCTTATTTCATATGAAACCGGTGAATCCATCACCTACGGTCTTTTCAACGCCCAGGAACGCGGACAGCTTTTCATCGGCCCCGGTGTACCTGTATATGAAGGTATGGTAGTAGGCGCTTCTCCAAAATCAGATGATATTGCAGTTAACGTCTGCAAAACGAAACACCTTACCAACACCCGTGCTTCCGGTTCGGATGATGCGCTTCGCCTTATTCCGCCGAGGAAAATGAGCCTTGAGGCAGCCATTGAGTTCCTTAAAGATGATGAGCTTCTTGAAGTTACGCCAAAAAGCATACGTATTCGCAAAAAGATTCTTGATAATAATATGCGTATGAAGGCACGCTTCAAAAAAGATATATGAGTACCAAAAAAAACAGGGCTTTAACCAAAAAGCCCTGTTTTTTTGGTTTAGGTAAAAGCGAACAGATAAAAAACCTGTATTTGTCTGAAAAACACTTATAGCAAAAAAAGAAACGCATTGTATTGCGGTTAACAGCTAAAATATTATATTAATCGCTTAAAATATATTGACATTTTTCTTCTTTTTTTGTATTATAGGTATGAAAGTGATGCGAAGCAGCGGGCTTTCTAAACTTATTATTTTGATGTGAGGAAGCGTCTTAAACAAACGTATTGTTTAGGGCGCGTTTTTTTATATGAACAGCAAACATGTTGTGATTGCCGACGGCGATATGCTTTCAGCAAATACAATTAAAGAAATTCTTGAAAAAAACGGATATATTGTTGATGCAGTTGTAAATGACGGAATTGACGCGGTTGCTGTTTGTTCCGAAAAAGACAGCGACG
>SFFD01000020.1 GCA_004556975.1 Oscillospiraceae bacterium
CAAAAACATAGAGTTTATGCGGGTTTCCGGCGTTTTCTAATCCCTCAACCGACCTAAAATCATCTTGCGGCAGAGAGAAAAATTCTACTATTTTTTATATCAGAATTTTCTGCCGCAGCTTGGGCACTTCGTGCCGAAAATGTTTTTCTTAAGGTAGCAATCACAGTAGGGGCATTTGCTATGCGAAAGCTTTTCGTTTATGTATTTCTGCACCTCCGCTTTAATTTTGGCAACATATGCGTCGTCGATGACCGGAACGGCGATTTCACCGTCATTTGTAGTTCCCATGCTCCCGTCCATCATTACAGTGTACCCAAAATAATATTTAAAAGAGCCATAGTTAGGCTTTTTTGGGAACCAATGACCGTCACGCGGCCACACATCAAGGGAGTTGAGAATGCGCGCGTTTTCAAAACCGACTTTTGAAAGTTCGTACATGGCGGGATTTATACTTTTAAAGACTTCGGGGTCGCCGCCGCCATATGTAAACTTGCCGCTTACGCATTGACTTGCCATATAGTTCCAAAAGTGCTCCCATTCCTTATTGATCTCATCAACGGTTTTTTCGGAAGTGCAAAGCTTTTTACAGATATTAAAGTGTTTTTGGAGCATTTCTGTTATTCCCGCAGTTGGAGTGATGTGACTGTCGTACATATAATCGCGGTACTCGAGCCGCAGAAGCCCAAGCCATCCGCGGTAGTCATCCGGGAACTGCTTCGTTATTTCATCGTAGGTTTTTTTCGCCTCGTAAAACTGCTCCAAATCGTAATAGGTTTTCGCGTTTTTAAGAAGGCGTTCCAGCTCCGCCTTGCCGATGGTGGTTTCCACCGTGCTAAGTAGCGCCTTTGCCTGCTCGAGGGTGTATTTGCACCCACAGTGTTGGCACTGAAAAAATCCGTCGTCCGTGCGGACTATATCAACGCTCCCGCAAAGCTCGCATTGCAGTTTTTGCATAAAATTTCCCACCCGCGTATTTATAAATACATTATATTATATCCTGCCGAAAAATCAACAAATTCCGCGGCAAAGCCGCGTTATTAAAAGCTTTTTCCGCAGTTTTCGCACTCCGGACCGAGCGGAGTGTCCGTAAGGGAGGAACCGCAGTACGGGCAGTAGCCGAAAGCCACCGCTTCGTTGATGAACTTATCAAGCTGCGCGCGGATTTCCGCAATTTTGCTGTCGTCAAGCGGCGGAAGCGGCGGCAGTGCAGGCTCAATTTGACATTCGCGCCCTTCCGTTTGGCAGCAGCGACCAAGCCAAAAGGCATAGGGCGGCGTGGTGTGCGCCTGCCGCAGCACCCAGCCCTTGCTTTGCAGGCTGTAAAAGGCGCTCATGGAGTTTAGAATTTCGGCGTTCTTGCCGCCAAAGGCGGCATATTCGCTCATGGCGGCGGAGGTTCCTTTGTAGAACTCAAGGTCGCTGCCGCCCTCGTATTTAAATTTGCCGGATTTGCATTTTTCCGCAATTTCGTCCCAGAACCGCTCCCATTCCGCCTGCGCAGCGGCGGCAGCTTCCTCGCTCGGAGCAAGCTTTCTGCACGCGTCGTACCAAGCGCCAAGCTGCTTCGCTTCGCTGTCCAGCGGCGATGAGTTGAACTTCGTTCCCGGCATATAAATCCGTTCGCCCGCAAGGTAGTATTTGAAATTTACCCGCAGAAGCCCAAGCCAGCCGCGGCAGTCATCCGGGAACTGCTCCGTCACCTCGGAATAAGTTTTTTCCGCGCCTATAAGCTGCCCCAGGTCGTATTGGGTCTGGGCGTTTTTAAGCAGGCGCTCGCGCTCCGCCGTGCCGATGGTGGTTTCCACCGTGCCGAGCAGCGCCTTTGCCTGCTCAAGGGTGTATTTGCACCCGCAGTGTTGGCACTGAAAAAATCCATCGTCCGTGCGGACTATATCCACGCTTCCGCAAAGCTCGCATTGCAGTTTTTGCATAAAAAGCACTCCTTTAATTCATTATATACGCCGCCGGTTACAGCTTTTCCACCGCGGAAACGAAAAGCTCGCCGCCGTTTACATAAAATTTTATGTCGAATCCGGCGAATTTCATGCCGTAAACACGTTCCGGGTCGTTTTGATAGGACGGGCGCGGATCCTCCGCCAGGCACTCCGCAGCGGCGGCGCGCTTTTCCTCCGGCAAAAGCGCCAGCAGCTCCGCCGGGAAGTGAACCGCAAGCCGGTGCGAAGCGAATTCGTCCGCGTAGCTGCCGTTTGCTTCCGGGTGGCAGTCGCCGAAAGGAATATAGGGCTTTATGTCGAAAATCGGCGTGCCGTCAAGCAAATCCACGCCGGAAACCATGAGCACGGTGCCCTCGTGCTCGGTGCTCAAAACCTGCTCCAGTTTTACGCAGGAAAGACCGATGGGGTTCGGGCGAAAGGGCGAACGGCTTGCGAAAACGCCGACCCTTTCGTTGCCGCCAAGGCGCGGCGGGCGAACCGTGGGCGACCACTCCTTCCGATGAGATTCGGAAAAATCAAACAGCAGCCACAGGTGAGAAAAGCCCTCTATGCCGCGAAGCGCATCCGGATTCCGGTATTTAGGCACAAATACAATCTTTCCTTCGGCACAGGCAACGCGCCCCGCCTGCCGCGGAATTCCGAACTTGTCGCAAAAATCCGTGCGGATGTGCGCAATCGGCTCTATTTTTATGGCTTCGTCCTTCATTTTTTACCTTTCCTTTGCGGTTTAGCTAATCTTTTATTAAGTATAACATACCGCGCATAAAATGTAAAATAATACTTGTAAATACCGCACGATTTTGCTATAATTAATTTAATAATGCCGCTGTGGTGGAATTGGCAGACACAAGGGACTTAAAATCCCTCGCCCATAAAGCGTACCGGTTCGAGCCCGGTCAGCGGCACCATTAAAAGAGCGTTTCTTTTTTCAGAAACGCTCTTTTTAAATTTTTCTGTAAAATTCTTGTTTTTTCCTTTTAAAGTGATAAAATATAGCAAAAAGGAACTTTTTGCAGAGGTGCTTTTTATGCCCTATAAATTTATCAAATTCGGCGGATTTATGCTTGTCGCTGCATTTATTTCTTCCTTTCTGTCTCCGGAATTAAGCGCAGTAACAGGTGGAATACTGATTTTTGCCGGAATTGTTTTTGTCTTTACCGTTAAGGGCTTTTATTCCGTAAAGCTTTGCATTTTCGGCGCTGCGGCAGGCGCAATTCTTGTTTCTGCAAATCTTTTTTTAAGCTATTACCCCGCACAGGCGCTTTGCGGAGAGAAAGCCGTCATCACCGGAACGGTGACGGAAATTTCCGCAGGAAGCGTCAGACCGGTTTACACAGTGGAAACAGAAAGCATCGGAATTTCCGGCGCGCCGCAGCAGGTAAAAATCAGGATTACGGGATTTTTTGAAACAAAGCTTTCGCCATATGACAAAATAAAGTGTACAGTCACCTTTGCAGAAAGCAGCGCTGCAAAGCAGGAAGATTTTCTTACCGACCGTTCCGGCGGAATTGCGCTTTACGGTTATATTGATTCTTCTCCTGACATAACGGGCCGGGAGGAAAATTCCCTGCGTTTTTTTGTCTATAAAATCAGAAGTACCCTCGCCGAAATTATTTCTCAATACTTCTTTGGCTGGCAACGCGCCTTTACAAAACAGCTTATGCTTGGAATCCGCGGCGGACTTGATACGGAAATCCGCGATGCTTTTCGCGGCGCAGGCATGAGCCATATACTCGCCGTTTCAGGAATGCACCTTTCGGTGCTCATCGGTTCGGTAAGCGCTCTTTTCGCCGTGCTCAAAGGCGACCGGGCAGAAAGGCCGCTTTATACTGTGGTGCTTATGGCGCTGACTCTTTTGTATATGGCCGTGGCAGGCTTTGGAATGTCTGTCTGCCGCGCCGGATTTATGCTTTTGGTAAAATATTCGGCAAAGCTACTTCGTACCGAATCCGCTTTTATTGACAACCTTGGCACGGCAATCATCGCGGTGCTTCTTATTGACCCCATGGCCTGCTGCGATGTGGGCTTTCTTATGTCAGCCGCAAGCAGCGGAGCGATAATTACCCTTTCAGGCCCTTTGTACCGCTTTTTTGCGCGGGCATTTTCCATACCCGAAGGAAAAAGTGTTTTTGGCGCCGCCGCGGCTTCTTTTTCCGTAAGCCTTTGCGCCTGGGCGGCGACTCTTCCCATAGCGCTTTGCGCCTTTGGCGAAGTTTCTCTTGCTGCGCCCGTTTCAAATATCGGCGCTGGTTTTCTTGCGGAATATTCGCTTATCTTTTCTGCGCTTACCGTACTGCTGGACGCTTTTTTGCCCTTCACCTTTGCGGCGAATATCACCGCCTTTATTGCCTCTGCCGCAGAAAACGCGCTTTGTGCCTGCGCAAAGTTCTTTTCTGCCGTTCCTGTTTTTCGCCTTGACCCCGGCGAAGGATGGGTATTGATTTGGGCTTTCGGTGCGGCTTTGCTGTTTTTTATTCCGTTGATTTTAAAGCAAAAACTCAAATATATAAAATATTCTGCGGTTATGTCAGTATTTTTGCTTTTATCGGGTGTTCTTTGTCAGAATCTTCTTTGTGCCGGAACAGTGAGCACGCAAATAATTGCTCTTGAAGAAGGAACAGCCGTTGCGTGCTCAAACGGAAGCAGTACCGTGCTCATAACGGAGGGTTATACCGCAAAGGACGGATATAAGCTTTACGGAAAAACCGACTCGCCCGATATTTTGATATGCCTTGATTCCGACGGCGAAGCCGCGGAGCTTTCTTTGGCGCGAAAGCTTAAACCCAAATTTGCGCTGCTTTCAAAGGACGAGGCCGCAAGCAGATATTATTATGCAAAGCGCTTTCGCAGCGGTACGCTCTCTTTCTGGAACGATGCGAAAATCGAAATAATCCGTTCCGGCGTGTTTACGCTTGATACGGGCGACGGGCTTTTGCTCTATATCTCCGATGAGTTTGACGTTATGAAAATCAAGCCGCGCTTTCGCCGGGCAGACGTGATAATATTTGACGGGGTTTCTCCCGACAGCTTTCCGTCGCTGCGCTGTAAATACGCCGTTATACGGGGCGGGTACGCCCGGGGTTCGGCAAAAAATACCGTAACTTTATGGGACGGCAACGCTTCCTTCCGTTTCAGAAGCGGAAACGTTTCAAAATGCTTTTTTTAGTACGCACTTAAATTTTAACAGAAAAAGCCCGCCGTGCTCAAATCCGCACGGCGGGCTTTTTCCGGTTTATAAATATATAGGAGAATTATTATGACTTAAAGAGAAGCAAATATTTTGGCGCCCCGGGTCTTTATCCAATACCAAAGAAGCGCACTTACAGCCGCGGTAATAACCGAAACCGCGCAAAGATAGACCCATGTGCTTATTGTGCTGAAAAAGGCAAAATAAAGGCCTATCAATGCAACGGTATAAATCCATCCGCCGAAAATCACAAACAAAACCGAAAGATTCTGTTTTACCGGAACAACTTCGTTCGTCCATTTAAGATTAGGCTTTCTGAGATCTGCAAAAAGGCCTATGCATGCAAAAAGCAGAGAATATAAAAGCGGAAGAATAATCATAAAAATTCCGTCCGGAATTGAAGGGCGAAAAGCAATAAGCGCACATACCCCGCAAATAAACATGGGGATTTCGGTAAGGATAAGGTGCATTTCAAGCTTGGCGCGCAGCGCCTGCCACGGAGTAATGGGCATGGACTGAGGAATCCAGACCGATTTTCCTTCAAGAGAAACGGAGGGCGCGCTCATATCGTTCATTGAAGCAATCATGCAAAGCGCGCCTGCGGCAAGAAGCGGAACAACGCCGCTTCCCTCGCCGAAGGCAGCGACAAGAATATCCGATACCGTCCGGCCTTTAAAAAGCAGCAAAACAGCCGCAATAGGAAGAAGTAAAATACCGAGTCCGCAGTTGAGCATATATGTCGGACTTGAGGTAAGGCGCATAAATTCTTTGCGCAAAAGCGCAGCGGAAGCACTTGCCTGTTTGACGGAGGTTTCTTTATATTTCACTTTTTCGGAAGCCCCGGAAGCGGTTGCAATTTTGATAAACCCTCTTGACAGCACCCAAAAAGTTGCCGCAACAGCAGCCACGGTTGCAAGAACAATTATAAGTATCGCGACCGGATTTCCCTCGCCCATACGCCCCATAAGATAAAGCGGATATGCAGAATTTTTTATGCTTATGCCGATAGTGGCCGCGTTTTCAACAAGCCCCTGAAGCATTTCCGTAGCCTTGAAATACAACACATAGTATGCCGCAAGAAAAGCAAGAGAGGCAATTACGGTAATAAAGCTTTTGTGCTTGAGCTTAAGGCTGATTTTTGCCACTACCCATCCCAGTATGCATGAAAGAACAAGAACCAAAAGCGATATGGATATAACAAGAAGCAAGCTTCCGCAAAGGGCAGCCACTCTGAACGGCGCGGCAAACATATAAACTATAACCGCGGGAAGAATTACAACGGATGAAAACATAAGTCCCATCAGATAAACGCCGGCAAGACGGGTTATAAGCAGATAGTGCACCGGAATCGGCATAGAAAGCAAAAGATCGTTGTCTTTTGCAAGATAAAGACCGGAATAGGTGTTGAACACACTTCCGAAAACTCCAAGCGCAATGGCCATAAGACCGAATATGGTAAAATAGAGCCAACCCATTCCCGCTTGAACAAGCGGAGCGCACACCATTGCGGCAAAGACGGCGAACATTCCGCCTATTATTCCCACCATAAGCAGCGCATAAAGCACAATGAAGGCTATGCTTGAAGCTTTGGAACGCATTTTTCCTTTTTTCTGGTCATAGAAAAAGCTGAAATTCAGTTCAAAAAGCTGCTTTTTCAAAAGAGTTTTCAGCATTGCTCTCCCTCCAGTTCAAGGAATACTTCCTCAAGGCTGTCGTCGCCCTTTACGCTTTCCATAGTGCCGGAACGGATAAGCTTTCCGCCTTTTATAATGGCAACCTTGTCGCAAAGCTTTTCCGCAACCTCAAGGACGTGGGTGGAAAAGAAGATGGCGCCGCCCGCGGCGCAGACATCGCGCATCATTTCTTTCAGCAAAAATGAAGCCTTGGGGTCAAGACCTACAAAAGGCTCATCCATAATAATAAGCTTCGGGTTATGAATCCATGCCGCGATTATGGCAAGCTTTTGCTTCATTCCGTGGGAATAGGCGGAAATAGGCTGCGCCAGATCTTCGGTAAGCTCAAACATATCCGCATATTTTTTAATGCGTTCCTGTCTTTCTTCAGCGCCCACGCCGAAAATATCCGCGATGAAGTTGAGGTACTTTATTCCGCTCATAAATTCATAAAGATCGGGGTTATCCGGAATATAGGCAATCTTTTTCTTACAGGCGATGGGGTCATCCTTAAGCGAAGTTCCGTCTATGGTTATTTCGCCCTCATCAAACTGAAGAATTCCCACTACGGATTTTATTGTGGTGGTTTTGCCCGCTCCGTTATGGCCGATAAATCCGTAAATCTCACCGGGCGCAATGTGAAGCGAAAGATCGTCCACGGCTTTTTTGTCTCCGTAGGTTTTTGTAAGGTGGCTGATGTTCAGCATAATGTTTTCTCCTCTACTTTTTGTTCAGATTTATTGAAATTTATATTATTTATAAGTTCACTTGCCGCAACCGCAAGGGCAAAGCAGCCGGCCGCGCCTGCGGCACAGCAAAAATACGCCCGTTCAAAAAACGGCAGCAGCAAAAATATAAACAGCCCAAGGACTTTATTCGCTGCGGAATGTTCAAAAGCAATGTCTTTGCCCTTTGCCCTGCCGGCGAAGGCTCCGGCAGTTTTAAGCAGCGCGGCGGTGACGGCAACAGCCCAGACCCATGGCGGAAGGTCTGCTTCCGGAATAAATTTTACCGCACAGGCGGCGGCAAAAAAACATATCCGCGAAAGAATCAAGCCTGCTTCCGAAAGTGCTTTCTGCATGAAGCTTTCTTGCAAGAAAGCCGTCCGCCATGTCGCTTAATCCGCAAAGTAAATATACCGCAAAAAATTCGGTGCTTTTTAACGGAATGAAAAAAAGTACAGTGCTAAATACAATACGAAGGGCAGTAACGAGATTCGGAAGCTGTTCTTTTGCCTTTTTGCTCATATGTTTTCCAAAAGCCATTTTTCAGCAACAACGGCATCGCCTTCGCCCATAAACGGGTGCTCGCTTTTTTCTGAAACCGAAAGAGAAGCTTTGAATTTTTCGCAAAAGGCTTTTATTGCCTCTATTGTCTGCATATTATCCCGCCCGCCGTAAAGAATTTCTGTGGGTATGTTCCAGCTTTCTATGGGGTGCTCTTTAATATAAGTGTAATATTTCCACGAAAGTGTTTCAACGGGCGTGGGGATTTCGCCCTTTTCCCGAAGTTCTTTTTCTGTAACGCCGAACCAGCCGAACATATTGTGAATAAGCAAATCCATATCCACAATGGGCGACTGAAACAGCGCCTTTTTTATCGGCAGGGCATTATATGCGTTAAGGGCGAAAAACGCGCCTATGCTGCACGCAAAAAGGCTTATGCTCTTCCACTTTTCCGCGGCAAAATCGTAAATTGCGCCAAGGTCGCGCATTCCGTTCCATATGTCGCAGGGATAATTCTCGTCCGTGCGCTCTCCGTGGCAGGGCAAATCAAAGCTTATTGTCTGAAAGCCTTTTGCTTCGGCAATTTTTGCAAAGCCTTCGGCATATTCCTTTCGGGAGCATTTGCCGTGAACGTAAATATAAGCTTTTTCCGACGGCTCGCCCCAAATTATTGACGGAATTCCTTCGATGGTTATTTTTTCTTTTGTAATACTCATAAAACTATGCCTTTATGAAAAGCACCCGCCGCTCCTTCACGGATATTTTCTCAACCTTTGCGCCGTAGTCGGAAAGCTCTTTTTTATATGTAAGAAACGAATGGTCAACGGGAAATCCGAGCAGCGCTTCTATCTCGTCAAAGGAAAGCGAAAAGCTTTCATCGTTTCTCTTTGAAACATACTCCCAAAGTGGCAGGTACTTGCTCATTTTGTAAATTTGCATATGGCTTCCGCCGCTTCCTCGGCGGAAACTTCATCGGTGTTGATTTTAAGGTCAAAAGCCTCTGTTTCAAACTTATTATACTTTTTCTCAAGCATTGCCACAACCGGAGCGGGCAAATTTCCGTTCATTCTTGCGGCAAAGCGCTTTTTTACGGTGCCAAGTCCGGCGGTTACAAATACCCTTATGCCGCCCTCCGGCAAAAAAGCCAGCTGCTCCTTTTCCGTTATAATATAGATTACATTTTCTTTTGTAACGGCTTGTGAAAGCTTTGCCTTAAAAATTGATGCAGCCTCGCTTTCGCTTTTTGCCATACGAAGATAATCCTTGCCGCTGAATATTACGGCGCCGTTTTTTTTCGCAATAAGCTTTGCGACGGTGGATTTCCCCGTGCAGCTGTCGCCCATTAGTGCAAATTATCTTTCTTTTACTCTATTTTAAGTCCGCCGCTGGTGGTTTTCACCTCAATGCGGCAGGTTACGTTTCCAAAAACATATTCCTCTCCGGAAAGGCGGCAGTCTCCGTGCTCAAAGCGGCCGCTTGTGCTTTTGTACCGTACCGTCGCTCCAAGCTTTTCAAGAAGCTCTATTCTTACATCGCCGCTTCCGGAATTTATATTTGCGCTTTCGCAGGATAAAATACCGGCAAATATGCTTCCGCTTGTGGTTTTAATCGAAATTTCCGGAAAAACGGCCTTTTTTATTTCGATTTTCCCGGAAATATTTTCAAATTTCGCTTTTGAAGCTTCCGCATAGTCAATGTCTATCAAGCCGCTTGTACTTTTCACCGAAAGTTCTTTTGAAGCGCAAAGCTTTTCTGCGCTTATTTCACCGGAGGTTGTATGTATCTCTATGCCGTTTTCGGAAAAAGCCCCGTCAGCGGTTACCGAACCGCTGGTGCTGCTGATAAATACTTCTTCCGAAGAAAATCTGTCGGATTTTATGCTGCCGGATACGGAGCGAAGCTCCACGCTTTTGGGATTTTCGGCTTTGAGCGTAATTTCCGCCGACGCGCTTGACGCAAATATTCCTGTTCCTTTCGGAACCTCCACCGTCAGAATTTTTGTGCCGAAGGGAAAGCTGCCCGCATAACCGGGCTTGCAAAACCGAATTTTAAGCGTTTGTCCGTCAATGCACCAACGCATTTTCTGTGCTTCGGAAAGACCTTTATCCGTTTCAGTTACTTTAAGCCTGTCCGAATCGCTTTCCACTATTTTTACCGAACCGGATACCCATTCTATTTTTACATTCCTGATTTCGCCGGAATTATATTCAAAGCTTCCTACCGAATAATTTTTGTCAAAGCCTTCTTTGCCAAAGCGCACGGAACATAAAAGTCCGAAAACGGATATTACCGATATTTTTTTCATACATTCTACCCTTTCTTATTGTTTGTTAAGGCGGCGTTCTTATAGCTGATAAGTATATGTGCCGGCGCAAAGATTACCGCCGCGGCAAGCAGCGGAAAATTAAGCGAAAGCACGCCGCATATTATGAACAGCGCCGACGGCAAAACAGAAAGAACCAGCGCTTTTTTGGTGCTGTTTCCTTTCCAAAATAATATCCAGCAAAGGCAGTAAACCGCGGCAATTCCGAACCCGAAAACAATATACAGAATTTCTGCCCAATCAAATATAAACCCTGCGCAAAGCCCCGGAATATTGACGCACATCAAAATAAGCGAAGCAAAGCGCCCTGTTTGCTCAAGAACCTCTGCTATTTTATTCCGATAAAGATTTTCAAATCCGTCTTTATGCGTTGCGGCAAAAACAATATTCGGAATGAGTATAACCGCCATAATGGCTATTCCGTAAAAGTTAATCCATTTCATAAAGCGCAAATTTTCAGTTCTTTTTGCCGAAAATTATATTTAATGCAACATATATGGCGACAAAGACCAATATTGCGGTGCAAAGCACGGCATACATTGTTGCAACACTTACATTCTCGCCGTAAAAATAGAGATTGCAGTCTATCGAGTCTTTTATTCCCTCAATAACCTGTGCCGGAAAGCCGATATTTGCCATTTCGGCAAAAACTCCGCGCATGCAGTGGTTGCGGATAAGGCTTGTACCGTATGTTCCGGGCAAAAATGAAAGCACCTTTTGCAGCCCCTCTGAAAAACTTGAAATCGGCATATATGCTCCGCAGAGAAAGCCGTAGCCCGCGCTGATAATGGTTCCCACGGCAGAGCCCTGGCCGCTTGTTGAAAGAAAGAAGTTTATGCATGAGGAAAGGGAAATTCCGAAAAGGGTAAGCAGAACAACATCCAAAAGTGTAAGCATAACATCTGCCGCAGACATATACCACCCTGTGAAATAGAGATAGATAAGGCAGGCGGCAAACGCCACAAAATTGATGATTATTGTTGCAAAAGAGGATGCGCAGAAATAGCCGACAGCAATGGTGGAACGCTTTACCGGCGTTACGGTAAGGTCGGTTATTGCGCCGCTTACCTTGTCCTGAACCATAAGCAGGTTGGAGCAAAACGCCACAGTAACGCAGCTTACCGCAAGAATTGAAGATGCAAGCTGGCCGCCTACGGTTGCGTCAATAAGTGCTTCGTCAATGACAAAGCCCATGGGCAGCGCCGAAGCGAAGCTTTCGCGGTATATGTTTGCAAGAAAGGTTGCGTAAAGCACAAGCAGGATAAGCGGAGTTATAAGGGACGTAAAAAACATACCTTTATCCTTAAAAAACAGCTTGCAGTTTCTTATTATAAGGTTGCCAAGCCCTGTCATACTTTTTCCTCACTTTCTGCTGAAAGATTTTTTCCTGTAACGGCAAGAAAAACATCGTCCATTTTGCCCTTTGTTATTTCAAAATCGGTAAAAAGTTCGGGATGTTTTATTATAAGTTCGGTTGCCGCGGCGGTGTTTGGAACAAAAACGCGCACCGCGTCGCGGATTTTTTCGCAGGGAAGCCCAAGGGCTTCCACGGCCGGCGCAGCTGTTCCGTAAATGGTTATAAAATCGCCGGTATATGTGTTTTTAAGCTCAAGCGGGGTTCCCTCTGCAACAATTCTTCCGCTGTCAAGAATGATTACATAATCTGCGTCGGCAGCTTCTTCCATATAATGCGTTGTAAGAAATACCGTCATTTTTTCTTCTTTACGAAGACTTTGAACAACATCCCAGAGAAGGCGTCGGGTCTGCGGGTCAAGTCCGGTTGTAGGCTCGTCAAGAATAAGTATTTCTGGCTTGTGCAAAAGCGCTCTTGCTATGTCAATTCTTCGCCGCTGCCCGCCGGAAAGCTTTCCTACCGTGCGGTTAAGTATTCCTTTAAAATCAAGAAGCTTTGCAAGCTCGTCAAGGCGCTCTTTGAAGTCCTTGCCCGTTATTCCGTAAAGGGCGGCGCGGCTTTTTAGATTTTCGCGAACGGTAAGCTCCTTATCAAGTACCGAGTTCTGGAACACCACTCCGAGTTTTCTTGTAACGTGCTCAAGACCGGAATCAATGCTTTCACCACATACGCTTACCGTTCCGCCGTCCTTCTTAAGCTGACCGCATATAATTGAAATCGTTGTGGATTTTCCCGCTCCGTTGACGCCGAGAAAAGCAAAAAGCTCCCCCTGTTTTACATGAAAGGAAAGGTCTTTTACGGCATGAACATCGCCAAAGGATTTATTAAGATTTTTAACATCAATAATTTTTTCCATCTGCTGCCTCTTCTTATTATGTATTATGTATAAGGTAAAAGTGTCCTGCACTGTTTTTTATTCTATAACATTTTTAAAAAATCGCCATAAAGCCGATGCGTAAATTTGTAAACCTGCGGTTGCGCTGACGCGCCGCAGCAAAAAGGCTACAGCTTATCCCAGATTTCCTCTACCTTAAATTCGGCTTTTTCTTCGTTTGGAACCGGTACTATTGTGGGAACATCGCTTTTCCCCGACTTTATAAGCATCATAAGCGCCATAAATTCCGTACCGATAATTTCGAGCACGTCCTCTTCGGTAAATGTCGCTATGCCGGAAGCGCAAAGAGCGGATATTCCGTAGCACTGAATCCAGGCGTTTTTGAAAAGCATCATAGCCTCTTTCTCGTTAAGGCCGTAATCCCGCATAACAAGCTTTATGCAAAGCTCTTCCATTTCTCCAAGGCGTCCGAAAATTCCGCTGAAGCTTTCAGGCCTTCCGTTCGGAAGATACAGCATATTGAAAAGATTCGGCTCTTCATTTGCAAAGCGAATCATCTGCATGCCTACTTCCTTAAATGCCGGAGTAAAGTCTGCCGCCCGGCGCAGTCTGGCATTAAAATCCCCCATTGCGGATTCGCTTACCGCTTCCTGAAGCTCTTTCATATTTCTGAACACAGTAAAAATAGGTCTTGGCGAGCTGCCGAGCTTTTCGGCAACCTCTCTTGCGGTAAGGGCGGAAAGTCCCTTTTCTCTTACAATTTCCTTTGCGGCAAAAACTATCTCTTCTTTTGTAAACTTCGGCTTTGGCGGCATTTTGTAATCCTCCGTTTATCGGTAACAAACATTTTAAAACAATCGTTTTACAACAGGAGTTTTAATATAGCACAGAGCAATTCTCTTGTCAATACTTCCGCGTAAAAAATAATAAATTTTGCCTGCTGCTTTATCGCATTATTCATGCATTCGCTGCCAATGGATTGCAATATCCTGCGCCGGAAAATGCTTTTATCGCGGATAAAGGGCATATGTACTGCTGAAAGCGGCGTTGCTGCCATTGGCGAAAGCAAAACAGCTTTTGACTCTGAAACAGGCTTTTATGTTATATCTGTGCTCAAAATTGCTTTGCGAAACAATGCCATAATAAAATCCCGTGCTCAAAAGTTCGGCGGTCATAAGACAGTTGACAGCCACGGCAGTTTAAACCAAACTGCTGTGGCTGTTCTTGTATTCTTCCCGTCCATGTGATAATATGTAACCAAACAAGCCTGTAAATCGTTTTTTATAGAGGAGAGAGAAGCCATTCAAATTCAGGACTTTTTCATAAACGGCGACATTAAGGGCGCCATTGCATATATGCGTGAACACGAGGAATTTAAAGACATTCTTCCTGCATATGTCGCGATTTTTGAAAATTGTGAATACCGCACGTTTGAAATACCGGATATGCTCAACGATATTCTGCGTTTATATCAGATTTATTACCGTGATATCTTTTATTGCGGGTTGCCGGAGGCAAAGGCCGCAGACAAGCTGCTGACGGAGCTGCGGGCGCTTTTGAATATGCCGGATGCGGAGGAAGAGCTTTTGGCAGAGAGGCTTCAAACAGTTTTTGAACAGAACGGATACCACGCGCTTTTCGGAAAAACCCAGGGGTATTACGGCCCATATATCTGGAAAGATACCGTTCCGACTGTCTACCGTGTCGAGCTGCCGGGCGGAACGGCGGAATATACAGTAAATATTCTCAATGGCTTTGTATTCCGCAGCTGGATGGATTATCTGACCTTCGGCAGGTACGGTACTGGCGGCTGGGCTTCGCCCGATGGCACGATAAACTGCATTGAGCAAGCGTATGATTTTGAAAGCGAGCGGTTTCTTGTTTCTCTTCTGAAGCACGAAGCGCAGCATACCGTAGATATGAAACAATTCCCGGGAATCACCCCTGATGAGCTGGAATACCGTGCAAAACTTGTGGAGCTGCATTACTCCGGCAATTTGGGATTGCTGCAAAAGTTTTTGTCTGAAGCGGATGAAAGCAAAACGAACGATAGTCATGCAATCGCTTCTGCGAGGATCAAAACAGAGTTTACAGATACGGATCAAATGAATCTCTCCGGCATCCAGGCACGGGCGCTGGAATTGCTTAATGTACATACGAAAGAAATGGAAGAAAAATATGGGAAGCAAACAACAGTATCTATCGATTGACTGCAGTAAATTCCGGTTTGTAGAACAGATAAGAGCGCACTTTTATACATAGTAACCCCTGTATGTGCGCTTTGCGAGGCAAAACGCCCCGGACGCTTTCAAACGTCCGGGGCGTTTTACGCCGCTGCGTTGCAACCAAGGAACTGTATCCCTTGCGCCGCCAAAGCGGCTATCTTCTTAAAGCAAAAGGCGTGACCGCTTTCACGCCTTTTTCGTGTTTTACTGCCTTACGAACACCGCCCAAACGAGCACGGGGTTTTAAACGCGAAAATCATTTTGAGCACGCCGTGCTCAAAGCGGCTGTATCAGCAGTATTTTTCCATGGATTCGGTAAGGAAGCGAACTTCTTCAAGCTGGTCGCAGGTTACATAGCCCGCAGGAGCTTTGATAAGGGAAGGCAGACGGTTTACAACGGTGGCGCAGGTATGCTCAACGGTGGCGGGCTTTACAACGTGATATTCAACGTTGGGTTCGCCGGTAAGCCACCAATCGCACATATCGCCGTCATCGGGTCCGTAAACCTTGCCGATGGTCTCTTCTTCAACGGTGATTCCCTCTTCGGTTTCAATGGTAACGACGGCGGACATACCGATGCAGCGGCCGGCTTTGATGGTGGAGCCGAGGGTTTCGCTGTAAACATCGTGGTCAACAATATAAGGAACATGCTTCTGGTCAATGGATTTAACGGTGAGGCCGAGTTTGTTGCAGATGGCTTCGCTGGCGTTCCATGCATAGGAAGGCTCGAACTCTTCAGGATGAGCAATTTTTGCTTCAAATTCCTCTGCGGAAAGGTCGCAGCCGTGAGCGTTTGCAAGAGCAAGTCCGTATTCGTCTACGTTGTAGCTGTATGCGCCTTTGATTTTCTTAAGGCTGTCGCAGCCCGCTGCCGCAAGAGCGACCATGTTAATCCAGAAAATATCCTGCATACCGGAACCGGTGATGGTGCAGTTATGTTCTTTTGCAATGGCATCAAGACGCTCTACCTGCTCTTTTGCGGTGGTGCAGGGATAAATTGCTTCTTCGCAGGTGGTGATTACGTTGATTCCGCGGGATACGCATTTTTCAACATGAGAATAAATGTCGCTGATGAAGCTGAACAGAGTTACAATGGCGACGTCAGCTTTGCTTTCGTCAAGAACCTTATCTGCGTCGCTGGAGATGATAACGCCGGTTTTAAAGCCAAGCTCTGCAAAATCGCCCACATCCATACCTACTACTGCGGGGTTGACATCAATTGCGCCGACAACCTCTGCGCCGTGGTTATAGAGGTATCTCAATATGTATTTTGACATTTTGCCGCAGCCATACTGTACAACTCTAACTTTTCTATCCATAATTATTCCTCCCATAAACAAGTGATTTTTTGTTTGTGAGCATAGTATAAACCCTAATCTTATGTTAGAGTCAAGCTTTTTGTGAAAATTTTATCGGAACCTGTAACCGAAGGAACATATTGCGCCGGCTTCCGTCAAAAACATTGAATTCCGTAAGTTCCTCACAAATATAATCGCCGCAGATTATGTATCCGTTTTCATTGCAGAAATCAAAAAGCCGTTTGCCGAAATCTATCTCGTCATCGTAATCGTCAAGGTAAATGCAGGCGAACATGCCGCTTTCAACCGTGGAAATGTTTCCGGGGTGTTCAAGAATCCTTCTGTCCGAAAAAATAAATATTTTGTCTGCAATAAAGCGGCCCTCTTCAAAATTTTTCTGCAAAATCGACGTGCCGAGGTTATAGCTGTGCACCTGGGGAATTCCGGCTTTTAAAAGCTCGCGCCTCAGCGCCATAACCGTTTCTTCATAGCTGTTGCGGTCTTTTTCATAGAAATTTACGGGGCACGGAATTGACCAGATATGGCGCCGGTCGATATATTCCAGGGCTATTGTGCCGGTAGCGGGCGATTTGCGGTAGCGCTCTATCTGCGAAATGGCGCGTTCAACGGCGTCGTGGCGTTCCTTAAGGCGGCGCATTTGCTCGTGAAGCTGTTCATTCTTTTGCGCAAGAATCCCCTCAATTACGGCAATATCCTCTTTGCGAAGAACATCGCGTATCTCGCTCAGGCTCATGCCAAGCTCCTTCATATAAGCGATTATATCAAGCCGCGCCGTCTGCTGAAGGGTGTAGTAGCGGTAGCCGCTCTCCGGGTCAATGTAGGCGGGTTTAAGCAGCCCGTTTTTGTCATAAAGGCGCAAAGTAGGAATACTTACGCCGTTAATTTCTGCCATTTTTCCTATGGAAAGCAGCTGATCCTTCATAAAATCTCTCCTAAAACTCTAATCTACATATAGAGTTTAGGGCAAAAATAGGCTTTTGTAAAGCTTTTTTCGCGATTTGTTCATAAAAATTTTAAGAAAATCGCGTTTTTTGGCTTATTTATCGGTGTTAAGGAGTTTACGAAAGGCGGTGCTTGCGCAATTCCGGCGGGTTTGGTATAATATTTTTATAAGTTTGCGAAGGAGGCGGCGCCATGATTTTATCCGGCAGCAGTTCAACAATAGATTTCAGCAAAATGGAATTCATTCCGGAATGCGACCGCGAATTTCCGGTCACCTGCTATGAATACGACCTTTGCGAACGCATTGAGCCGTGGCACTGGCACGACCAGTTTGAAGCGGCGCTTGTGGAGGGCGGCGAAGCCTTCCTCTGCATCGAGGGCTGCGAGTATTCCCTCCGCCCCGGCGAAGGGTACTTTATAAATTCCAGCGCGCTGCATTCCCTTTCAAACATCAGCGGCAAAAGCTGCCGCGTGCGCTGCGTTGTTTTCACCAAGGAGTTTGTGGGCGGCTTCGCCGACAGCGTTTTTTGGCGAAAATACCTTTTGCCACTGGTGGAGCGGCGGGATTTTTCCGGCTGCGTTCTGAGTGCGGAAAACGAATGGCAGGCAAAAATCCGCCGCTGCATCGAGGAAATATTCGCCCTTTTCAAAAGCGAAGCGGATATGTACGAGCTTGAAGCCAGGGAGCTTGTGACAAAAATCGTCGCCCTCGCCGCGGAAAATTCCGCCCATTCCTTCGCCGAAGAACACGCCGAGAACAACTATATCTCAAAAGTAAAGACCATGCTGCTTTACATTTGGCAAAACTATCAAAGGCAAATCACCCTTTCGGACATCGCGAAGGCGGGCGCCCTAAGCAAAAACGAGTGTATGCTCTGCTTTAACAAAACCGTGGGCACCTCGCCGATACAGTATCTTAAAAACTACCGCCTTGAAAAGGCGGAGGAGCTTTTGCGGGTCACGAATAAGAAGGTCGGCGAAATTTCGGAGCTTTGCGGCTTTCAGGACAAAAGCTATTTTACGAAATCTTTTCGTGAAAAATTTGGTAAAGCGCCCCTTGAAGTGCGCAAAAACAAATAAAAATTCTCATGCTATGGAGCAGCCCACCGGGCTGCTCATTTTTTATATATAAAGAACCGTGTGATTTTATAATACAATATCCTTGAAACCATCACAGTTTTGCAAAGCTAACAGTGATTTTATCGTAAAAATATTGTGACTATGTCTATTGTTAAAAGCTAAACGCAGGACTATACTTAACAGCGTTAATGGTTGTCATGACATTTTGTTTTCGCACTTTGATTTTTAGAGGAGGATGCGTATGGAATTCTTTGTTGGACTTCTTCCTGCGTTTTTCTGGGGATTCACCCCCGTTCTTGTAAGCAAGCTTGGCGGCAAGCCTATTAACCAGCAGCTTGGCACTTCCTTCGGCTGCGGCATACTTGCAATCATCGTACTTATCATCTTTAAGCCCGCCGTAACCGTCGGACTTGCCATCGGCTGCCTTATCTCGGGACTTGCGTGGTCCGTCGGCCAGCTTTGCCAGTTCACTTCCTACTCCATTCTAGGTACTTCAAAGGCATTTGCCCTTTCCATAAGTATTGAAATGGTGCTCAACGCCATAGTCGGCGTTCTGGTTTTCCACGAGTGGACCACCACAAACCAAATCATACTTGGCCTTTCCGCCATCGCCTGCGTAATCATCGGCGGCAACCTTACCGCCTACACCTCCAACAAATCCGGCGCAAGCAAGGCGACCCTTAAAAAAGGCCTTATCACCCTGACCATCGGCGCGTGCGGCTTCTGCATATGGAACTACGCGCTTCGCGTAGTAAACGCCGACGGCCTTACCGCGGTGTTCCCCCAGGCGGTTGGCATGGTGCTCGGTTCCCTCATTCTCAGCCTTTTTGTTGGAAAAGACGTGAAGAAATTCGGCAGCGACACCGCAAAGCAGATGATTCCCGGCATTATCTATGCCGCGGCGAACTTCTCCCTCATTTTCTCGAACCAGCTCAACGGCGTTGCTGTCGGCTATACCATGGCGCAGCTCTGCCTTGTAATCGAAACCCTGCTTGGCTTTGCAATTCTTAAAGAGCACAAGCAAAAGACCCGCTCCGAACTGGTTCATTCCATTCTCGGCGCAGCGTTCATTACCGCGGGCTGCATTATGGTCGGCCTTGTCGGTTCTGTATAAACAAATTTTATTAAACGGAGGATATTAAAATGGATAGAGTTAAAGGAAAAGTAGCAATAGTCACCGGTTCCGGCAGCGGACTTGGCAGAGCGGAAGCCGTTCTTTTCGCAAAAGAGGGCGCTAAAGTCGCCGTTACCGACATCAACGACGCAAACGGCATGGAAACCGTTGAAATGATAAGAGCCGAAGGCGGCGAAGCCGAATACTGGCACCTCGACGCTTCCAAAGAAAAAGAATGTGCAGACGTTCTTGCACAGGTCGTTGAAAAATTCGGCAAGCTCGACATCCTTGTAAACAACGCGGGCATCACCGGTCCGGACGTTCCCACCGAAGAAGTTGAAGAAGCCGACTGGGACAGAATGTTCGCCATCAATGTAAAGAGCGTTCTCTTTATGACCAAGCACGCAATCAAATACCTTCGTGAAAGCGGCAAAGGCGCTATCGTCAACACCTCCTCCCTTTCCGGCATCGTCGGCGACACCGAGCTTACTCCCTATCACGCAACCAAGGGCACCATTGTTATCATGACCCAGAAGGACGCCATCCAGTATGCTCCCGACCACATCCGCGTAAACTGCGTATGCCCCGGCACCGTTATGACTCCCCTTGTCAAAGGTCTGCTTGAGGACGACCCCCACTACCTCGACAACGACATCAAGCGTTATCCTATCGGCTACTTCGGCGAGCCGAACGACGTTGCCTACGGCGTTCTGTTCCTTGCATCCGACGAAGGCCGCTTCGTCACCGGCACCAAGCTTGTTATCGACGGCGGTTACAGCGCACAGTAAAGCCTCTCGTGCTCATTTGAGCACCGTTCTTTCTGCACTAAAACATAGACAAAAGCTCCGTGCTCGTTTTGAGCACGGAGCTTTTGTGTAAACAAACACTTGCCAATGGCTGTGACAGGTGCTATAATAGCTTTTTGTGAGTTTGAAGCCTTCCTCACGTAAAACAAAACCAGAGGAGAAATGTTAATTATGTCTATCAAAAACAAAGGTACCGTATTTATCACCAGAGCGGCGGCGGTTGCTGCGCTTTATGTTGTGCTTACATGGCTCTCGAAGATTTTCGGGCTTGACAGCGGAGTTATACAGTTCCGCATTTCCGAAATGCTGTGCGTGCTGCCGCTGTTTACCCCCGCGGCAGTTCCGGGACTGTTTGTGGGCTGTGCAATTTACAATCTGATTGCAGGCAACGCCGTTTGGGATGTTGTTTTCGGAAGCCTTGCAACCCTTCTTGGCGCATGGGGCGCATACGCCCTGCGCAATAAAAGCGTTTACCTTGCGCCGCTGCCCACCATTGTGGCGAACATGGTTATTATTCCGCCGGTGCTGCGCTATGCCTACGGCGCTGAGGGTACGCTGCCGTTTTTTGCGCTTACCGTCGGCGCGGGCGAGCTTGTATGCGCCGGCATTCTGGGCGTTATACTGGCGAAAACGCTGAAAAAATATAAGCTGAACTTTTGAGCACGGCTTTGAGCACCAATTAAGGCTCCGTGCTCAGAGTCAAACAAGCCCCGTGCTCAAAATGAGCACGGGGCTTGTTCGCAAAAAATCCGGTGCTCAAAACGGGCACCGGCTCTTTTTGCTTATTTTTCGTCAGCTCCGTCCTCCGGCGCAGCGGTGCTTTTATCCGGCGCGGCGGCGACTTCCCCTCTGTGCAGTTCTTTTTCAATCGCTTTTTGCTTTACAAGAATTGCGGTGACTTTGTCGTAAATATCCTCTATCATAATTTCCGTTTTCAGATTGACCCTGTAATCATTTTCCGCGCGGCGGCGATCTTTTTCCTCCTGGCGGTTCTGGCTCATCATAATAAGTGGTGCCTGGATTGCCGCAACGCATGAAAGCACAAGATTAAGCAATATAAAAGGATACGGGTCGAACGCTTTTGCCGCAAGGATAATATTTATCACCATCCACGCCGCGAGCACGCCCACAAAGGAAAAAATAAACGCCCAGCTTCCGGCGAACTTTGCTATGGCGTCCGCCGCCTTCTGCCCAAAGGTGTATTTTTCCCTGTCCTTTGACGGATTTACGGAAATTTTGCTTCCCGCAAGAAGTTTAAGTACTTCTTCATCCGACAGATCGCGCTGAATGTCTTCAATAACTTCTTTAAGCAGTTTTCTGTTTTCCTTCATAATAATTTTTACCTTTCTTTAAAAATAAATATACAATAAACAGCCACCCTTATTTTTCAAATACGACAACGCCGCATTCATATGGGTGGTCATAGTACAGCGTATCTTTTCCTTTCGAGCGGTGCAGCAGTATTTTAAGTACTATAATAAAGTCCCCTCCGCCGCCGAGAATCAAAAATTCCGAAACAATAAGCCAAAACAGGCTGTAAAAAAAACAGGATACTGCCGTAAGACCAAAGCCCAATATCAGCGTGGGCATAAGTCCGCCGAGAATATACTGCCACCGTTTCAAAGGCTCTGAGCACGTGCAATAAGGGGTAAGCACAGACCATATTACACCGAAATCAATTGACCTGAAACGGCTTTTTGCAAAGCAGCCCCATGTAAAGCCGTGAATAAGCTCGTGAAGCACAATAAGTGCTATGGCAACGGGAAAGAGCACAAGGCTTTCCGCAATTGTAAAAGAAACCGTTGCCTCTGAAACAGTAAAACAGAACGCCAGCAGCGCCAGCGCCATAAACGGCGCCATTATCACAATTGCAATAAAATTCGCAGCAACCACTCCTACTGTCAAATCCGTTTTGACATAGCCCTCCGACGCCATTTTTTCGCAAAGTATATCAAATTTTTCTTTTCGTTGCTGTTCCTTTTCTGTAAGCTTTCTTTCTTTGTTTTTCATACTTTTCACCTGTTTTGTTTCTTAATTACCGGGTTGTTTATAAGTATTTGCCCTTGTGCTTCATTTTACGGACCTGAATCTTTAAATCGGCCCGTGT
This sequence comes from Oscillospiraceae bacterium, assembly GCA_004556975.1. GTDB lineage: Bacteria > Bacillota > Clostridia > Oscillospirales > Ruminococcaceae > UMGS1668. Next base: position 22,207 of record SFFD01000020.1, read on the forward strand.
CAATTATACCAAAAAATATTGCCGCATTCAACATATGTGAAAATAGAAAAACAACCGCGTATTGCAATAGTAAAATAAAGATAGACACATGGAAAGCCTCCATGTATCTGCCTTTTTCTTATTCTAAAATATAACGGGAAGTATAAAAATGAAACAAGGACAAAAGAAACTCATATGGACTAAAGAATAAAAATTAGAAATCATCGGCAAACATTTGAACGGACATATTTCTTCTTCGATTATGTCCACTCCTTTTCATTTGCACAGCGTCCTCAATATTTCTCTTACATCTTCTCTCTTTTCGTTGTAGAATGCTTTCCTCCTATACTTCGGTGCAAACACTATGTGGTATTTACAATTCCGTTTCGTATGTGCTAAACTATTTGTGTCATTATCTTGCTCTTGCATTTTAATGTCCTCCTAATGTGTTATTCTTTTGTAGCCGGCAGGCTATCTTTAGTTTAGCACATTAGGGGTCCTTCTCATCGGTTATCCTCTTTTGAACCACGCGACTATCGCGTGGTTTTCTTTATACGAAAAAGCACAGTACCGAAACAGTTTCGGTACTGTGCCTTTTTCATTTTGCGGTATAGATTACTTCGACTCCCTTTTCGCTGAAGCGGTCAAGGTGATTTTTCTTTTCTTCCGAAAGAGCCGTTCCGGAATCCGTGATAATCGCCGCTATCTCCGGCCATTTGCACACGCTGAACGAAGCGTCGTGCCCGACTTTCGTATTGTCCACAAGGACATATACTTTCTTGGAACGCTTGAGAAGCTTTTTCTTTGAGTCGGATTCCTCCACCGTAAGGTCGGTGAGTCCGTTTTCAAAAGATATGGCATGGGAGGAAAGAAAACATTTGTCAATAACCACTTCGTCAAGCATATCCTCCATCAGCGGGCCGACTATGGAAAGCGAAGGTTTCCTAATGGAACCGCCGGGCATCATCACCTGGACGCTTTTGGAGTTGGAAAACTGAAGCGCAACCATAAGGCTTGTTGTGATAACGATTATGTTCTTGCCCTGAAGAAAGGTGCACATATGTATCACCGTGGTGCTTGGATCCATTGCGATTACGTCGCCGTTTTGAACAAGCTCCGCGGCTCTTTTCGCAATGGACTGTTTTGCCTTAAGGCTTATTTTAAAGCGCTCTTCAATTGTAAGGTCATAGTAAGGTTTTTCTTCGGCGGCTTCGGCGGAAGTGCCGCTTTTTGCGGCGCTTGGGGATATATGAAGAGTCGGCGCATTTCCTTCCGCTGCTTTAACGCCGCCGTAAACACGAGAAACTGCTCCGCTTTCCTCAAGCTCCTTGAGGTCGCGGTTTATGGTCATATAGGAAACCTCGAACTTTTTTGAAAGCTGGTCGACATCGACAAACTCGTTTTCCTTGAGCATTTCGAGAATTTCCTGTTTTCTTGCATATGGAAGCGTTTTCATACTTCTTGCCTTTCGGAAAAATTATTCTCTTTGACCGTAATGGTTCGCCACAAAATCCTTCATAAAGGCGACTTTGTCATCGTCAATAGGTTTGGGATTTCCTATGCAGCGCGCCATGTAGTAAATCTGTGAGGTCATCTCAAGAACCGTGCATACGCGGAAGGCAGCGTCCATATCTTTTCCGACTGCTACCGCGCCGTGGTTGGCAAGAAGGCAGGAAGCGCCGTCGCCGATTGCTTCAATGGCGCTTTCGGCCATTTCGTGAGAACCGGGAAGAGCGTATTCGGTTACTTTTACTTCTCCGCCGAGAATCTGAGCCGCTTCGTCAATGACCGGAGGAATGTTTTCATGCAAAAGAGCAAAAACCTGGGAATATACCGGGTGGGTATGAATAACCGCGTTTACATCCGGGCGTCTTTTCATAATGCCGAGATGCATTGCATATTCGATTGTGGGTTTTCTTTCGCCCTCAATGCGGTTTCCGTCGACGTCCATAACAACTATATCGTCTTCAACAATGGAATCATAGGGCATTCCCGAGGGAGTAAGATACACATATCCGGTTTCCGGGTCGCGCACGCTGATATTGCCCCAGGTTTCAACTGTAAGTCCGGATTTTATCATGCGAAGGCCGGCGTCTATAAGAAATTTTTTGTAGTTCATTTTATTTTCCTCCTGAAAATCATTTTTTGCCGGGATAGTAGGTGTTGGTTTTAAGAGAAGCTTTGATAATCTTTCTCAAATCGCCATAGCTAAACTCCGGACAAATTCCGGCAAGCTGGGCGGCTGCGACGCCCACACAGGAACACTCCATATCACAGGTGACTATCTTTTTGCCGAGGTCGTCGGCACAGGTCTGATTGATAATCGCGTTCTTTGAACCGCCGCCTACAACATAGATAACGTCGGCTTCTTTCCCGGTAGCTTTCATTACCGCCCGAAGTCCTATGCAGTAGCTTTCCGCAATCGAAGCAAAGACAGAAGCAACGATTTCGTTCCAATTGAGCTTTCCGTCGGCGTCCTCCGGGTGGAGATGCTTATGGATAGCCTGCCCCATATGGACGGGATTGAAGAAATCCCCGTGGTTGACGTCAAAGACGCCGGGTTTGCCTTCAAAGCCTTTTGCAAGATCCGTAAACTCGTTCCATGAAACGGTTTTCTGAATATCGCGCTGATATTCCGCCTTAAGGCGTTGAGTGATGAACATTCCGATGGAATTTTTGAGAAGAGTTATTCTTCCGAAGGCGCCTACCTCGTTGGTAAGGCGCCCCTCTATGACTTCCTCCGTGAGCACCGGTTTCTTTATTTGAGCACCGATAAGCGCCCATGTTCCGGAGCTTACGAAGAAGAACTCTTCATCCTCGCAGGGAATTCCGAATACCGCGGAAGCGGTATCGTGGGAAGGGGCGCAGATAAACGGAATATCGTAATCTATTTTCATCTCGTCAAGTATCTCTCTTTTGATGTTTCCGATTACTTTTCCGTGCTCACCGATTTTTTGGAAGAGCCCCGGGTCAATTCCCAATGCTTCGCACTGCTCATGGGAAATGCTCATGCTTCTGACATCGAAAAGCTGTGTGGTGGAAAGCTCCGAAGGCTCGTTTTCCATAACTCCGGTCATAAAATAAGTAAGAACGTCCGGAACCATCAGAAGTTTTTTTGCCTGGGACGCGATGGAAGGCATTTTTTCCTGAATGCCCTTCAGCATATAAATTGAATTTATCTTGTCGCAGAGAATTCCTGTGCGATAAAACATTGCTTTCTGCTCCTCAGCGGGCTGCCTCTCCATAATTTCCGAACCGATGGAGTTGCGGTAGCAAAGGGCGTTTGAAAGCATATGGTTGTCGCCGTCAAAAAGCATGAAGTCAACGCCCCACGTGCAGATTCCGACGGAATCAAGCTTTACTTCGGACGCCGCTTTCTCAATGCTTTTCTTCATAAAGGAGAAAAGCCGAAGAAAGTCCCAATAGAAATATTCGTCAATTTTTATGATTTCGTTTGCTTCGGAAAGAATAACCTCCGAGGTTATTTTTTCGCCGTCAAAATGGCAGAGAATGGACCTTAAAGTGCTGTTTCCAAAGTCGAAAGAAAGCATATTTTTGCTGTCAGCCATAATAACACCTCCCTATCGTCAATTTCCGAATTTCTTGGAACGGAAGGCAACCGCCGCAAGAAGAATCAGCCCGTAAACCGCGGTTGTAAGATAGGAGCTGATACGAAGAATGTTAAGACCGCTTGCCACTACCTGAATTATAATTACGCTGAGAACCATTCCGGAAACCTTGCCTTTACCGCCGTCGGGGCTGATTCCGCCGAGAACTGCGATGAGGATTGACTGCATCAGGAAGGATTCCGCATAGCCTGCCGCGGCGGAGTTAAAGCGTGAAGTGAGAATTACCGCCGCAAGACCCACAAGCAGGCCTGAAATAGTATAGGTTGTTATTAGAAGGACCTTGTCGTCAACTCCGGAAAACCCCGTTGCAACGTTGTTTGAACCGTAAAGATAAATCTTTGGGCCAAAGGGGGTGTTCTTGAGGAGCACAACCAAAAGTATCAGTGCGGCCGCAAACAGCACAAAGGGCATGGGGATAAATCCGAGTTTTCCGTTTCCGAGGAATTTGAAAGATGCCGGATAGCCGGAAATAGTCGCGCCCTTTGTAATAACAAGGCAGGCGCCGTTAAGAAGCATCTGCATTCCGAGTGTTACAAGCATCGCGGGGATTTTAAAATAGGCAATTATGACTCCGTTTATTAAGCCTACAAGGGTGCTGATAAGAATGCCGACGGCAACCGCTCCGATAACGATTCCCACGTTGTCCTCGCCTTTAGAAATATTTTCGGTCATTATAAGCGCCATAACAATTCCGGAAAGGTTTGCCGAAGCAATCATTGAAAGGTTTATTCCGCCGGAGAGCATAGGCACCATCATTGCCATGGTGAGAAGCCCCATTTCCGGAAGCTGGTAGCAAATGGATTCAAGAGTGCCGAGAGAGAAGAAGTTTGCCTGCTTCATGGAAACAAGGGTAACAGCTATCGCAAGAATCAGAAGAAGCAGAAGGTTGTCTCCCTGAGAAGTGGTGAGTTTTTTAAGTTTCTCAGTCATCGAGCTTGCCCCCTTTGCTTTCCTTTTCTTTGTTTTTGATATTTCTCCAGCCGCTGAAGCAGAAGCTTATAAGAATTACGGCGCCAATAAAGAAATCCTGCCAGTAGCTGGAAACGCCGATCAGCAAAAGCCCGTTGCTGAGCGTCGCCACAAGAAGCATACCGATTATTGTTCCGCCGACAGAGCCCTTTCCTCCGGCAAGATTTACGCCGCCGAGAACAGCCATTGCGATAACGTCCATTTCTCCGCCGTAAAGCGCATTGGGCGCTGCCTGCTGTACAAGGTAAAGGTGGACAACTCCGCCGAGAGCCGCCATGGCGCCGACATAGCCGTATACAAAGAGATGAACAAGAAGAATGTTGATTCCGACGCGTTTTGCGGCGTCAATGTTTCCGCCGATGGCGTATATCTTTCTTCCCATTTTTGTGAATTTCATTATCACAAAGGTGATTACTACTGCTGCGGCAAAAAATCCGAGCGCTATGCCGATTGTTTTGCTGTCATTCTTTTCGGAAAACCATGCGGGAAAGCTGAAAAGGCGAACGCCGTTTGTAAGGTACATGAGCAAGCCGAAATAGATGCTCATCGTCGCAATAGTGATAATAAGGGTCGGGGCTTTAAGATAATGCACAAGAACCGCGTTTATAAGCCCAAGAGCAATTCCCGTTACGACGGAAATTGCTACCGCGCTTAAAAGATTCGCGCCCGCAAATTCAAGCATGAATTTTGCCATTATGTACTGTGAGATTGTTGCGGTAACCATAAAAGAAATATCAATTCCTCCGGAGATTATTACCACGAGCATTCCCATTGCCATAATTCCGAGATAGGAATAGCTGATTACCATATTGAGAAGGTTGCTTCCGGTAAGGAAAAGTCCCCCTGTACGGATTCCGAAGAAAACTGCAAGCAAAATGAGCGCAATGCTCATATAGAACTCATGGCTGCTGAAGAACTTGTTCTCTTTAAGCTTACTGCGCATTTACTATCACCTCCGAGAATTCTTCTTCCGTCATAGCGGAGCAGTCAACCTCGCCCTTTACGTGTCCCTTATGCATAAGAATCGCTCTCGGGCAGTTATAATAGATTTCCGGAATCTCGTCGGAAATGATTATTACGCTGATTCCGGATTTCGCAAGGTCGCGGATTACTTTATAAATTGCGTCCTTTGCCGCAACGTCGATACCGTTGGTGGGCTGGTCAAGAATAAGAATCTCCGGGTTTGTGGCAAGCCATTTTGCTACAACAATCTTCTGCTGGTTGCCGCCGGACATGGCGCTTGCGCTTACTCCGGGTTCGGCGCTCTTGATATCGAGCTTTTTAATCCAGTCTTCGGTTATTGCGCGGCGTTTTTTAAGGTCTACAAGTCCCAGAACGGATTTTATTCTGTCGATAATCGTTATCGACATATTGTCCTCAACATTTTGGTCAACAACAAGCCCCTGAAGAAGTCTGTCCTCCGGAAGATACGCAATGTGGTTTCTGATTGCGTCGCGGTTGTTGTGAAGATCGACTTTTTCGCCCTTTATCCATATTTCTCCGGAATCCGGCTTATTCATTCCGAAAAGGCTCAGCGCAAGCTCGGTTCTTCCTGCGCCGAGAAGTCCGATTATTCCGAGAACCTCGCCTTTTCTTAAGCTGAAGGAAACGTCCTTATACTGTCTTCCGCTGGAAAGACCCTTTACTTCAAGAACGACTTCGTCCTCCGGTTTTACAAAATCCTGCTTATATTCAATGCTGTGACCGCTTATAATTTCGGCCAGCTTATTTTCGTCGATATTGGCGGCCTCATCGTTTTCGTAAGTTGCGATTTTTACTCCGTCGCGGACTACCGTGATTCTATCCGCAATTTCAAGAATCTCATCTATCTTATGGCTTACGAAAATAACGGTGATTCCCTGTTCTTTAAGCTTCCTTACGATTGTGAAAAGACCGTCAACCTCCTTTCTTGTAAGAGAGGACGTGGGTTCGTCCATAATAAGAAGCTTTGCGTTGGTAGCAAGCGCCCTTGCTATGGCTACAAGCTGACGGTCCGCGATTGAGAGAGAGGATACGTCCGCAGAAAGGTCTAGGTTTATATGCATCATATCAAGGGTGTTTTTTGCCGTTTCGTTTATTCTTTTCCAGTTTACGCCTTTAAAAGCCTTATCCGTGTGCTGGTTGAAGGCAATGTTTTCCGCAACGGTGAGGTTTGGAAAAAGACTGAGGTCCTGATAAATTACCCTTACTCCGCAGTCCATGGAAATCTGTGGAGAAACGCTCTTCATCTTCTTTCCGCAAAGAATAATTTCGCTTCCCTCGTCGGGCTTTATTATGCCCGAAATTATTTTTATCATCGTGGATTTTCCGCATCCGTTTTTCCCCACCAGGCAATGCACTTCGCCCACGTTAAGGTCAAAATCAATGTCCTTTAGGGCGTGGACGCCGCCGTAGTGCTTATTTACGTGGTGCAGCTCGATGAATTTTTCTGCCATTTTTTTCACCGCTTTTCCTTTAAAAATGAGAGATGGCAAAATGATTCTCTCAATCTGCCATCTCTCGCGCTTAGTTTAAATTTAGCTATCAGAAACCAAGTTCACTTGCGTTCTCGGCAGTGATTACAAGAGGTTTGTGGTAAGAAAGGACGCCGTCCACAATGTCGGGAGCACCGATTCCGGGAACCTCAAAGCCTTTTTCGGTTACGCTGCCGCCTTCAAGAATATGCCATGCAGTGTAAACTGCCGCATAACCGGAGTCGGAAGGATCCCAAAGATAACCCTGGTCGATAGAGCCGTCTGCAAGATATGCAGCGCCTTCGGAAGGAACGATGTTGCCGACTACTACGAAGGAATCAACAAGACCTTTTTCTCTTACTGCTTCAGCTGCACCGAGAGGGCCCTGGCTTCCGAAGCCGCAGACGCCTTTGATGTCATCATAGGTAGAGATGAGTTCAAGGGTCTTGGTTCTTGCTTCTGCGGAATCTTCGCCGCAGGGGATGCGGTCGGTTACTTCATGCATTTTGGGATAGTTGGCTGCAAGATATTCGTTTACATAATCTGCCCAGGTGTTGTGAAGCGGAACGGAAAGACCGCCGACGAAGAGAGCATAGCCGCCTTCGCCGCCCATTCTCTGTGCAAAGTCTTCGGCAATCTCTTCTGCGAATTTCTTGTTTTCAATCATCTCTACATCATAGTCTGCGCCGGCCTGGTTAGGAGATTCATTGGCGATTACGAGGATGCCTTTTTCACGTGCGCGGTCAAGAACTGCCTCAACAGCGGTTGCATCGTTAGGTACTACTACGATTGCGTCAACGCCGGTGTTGATAAGGTCTTCGATGATTTTAACCTGCTGTGCGGGGTCTGCATCGGTAGGACCGGTTACGTATGCGTTTACGCCGAGGTCTTCGGCTGCTTCCTTAACGCCTTCTTCAAGTACGTTGAAGAAAGGAATACCGAGGATTTTTACTACGACAGCAATTTCGTATTCGTCGTCGCCTTTGGGTGCGGGGTCGTTTCCGCATCCGGCAAAGCTAACTGCGAGCATTGCTACGCAAAGCAGAACTGCAAGGATCTTTTTAATAGTCATAAACAGTGCCTCCTTAATCGGGTTTGTTTCTGAAAAAAATTAAAGGATGTCCCTTTTGCATCTTTATCTAAACACAAAAATCAACATAAGTCAACATTTGTTAACATAATGTAATAATTTTCAGCATTTTATATAATCTTTGATTGACTTTTTTGTGCTTTTGCACAAAAATCTTGCCGAATAAATATAACAGAAAACATTATCTGCCGCCCGTTTGCCGATGTTTTTGTGTGATTTGCTTATCGGTTCTCACCCCGGGCGCGGCTGTTTTCCGTCTGTTAACAAAGTTTAACATAAAATAACAGTACAGGGCTTCTCTTGCTTTGCCGCAAAATCTCTGAAGAAACCGAATCGCAATGCGTATTGCCTTCTCTGCCCTTTACTTACCCGCAATAGCTCTTCATATGCTCCTCCAAAGCGCAAAAGGCTTTAAGATTTATGCAAAGATAGGTTTTGCATATAAATTCTTTCTGAAAAACAAAAAACGGATAGCTTTTTCGCATAGCTATCCGTTTTTTATTTCCCACTTTTTGTGTGGTGTTTGGTGGGACTTTTGGAACTTAAGTCGAACTATTCGTTGGTGTACATTAATCAGAAACTTGAAAAAAAGCCGCCCAAAAGTCGTGACAATGTTTAAGAATTGAGATCATCCTAATCATCAGAATCCACTCGCCGCTTACGAGCGCATACAGGACATCCGTGACCGTTTAATAAACTCGCAGGAACAACGTTCCATTCATGTTTACACACTAAACATCTCGCAAGGATTTTTGTTTTATTATTCGTATATTCACTAAGAATCTCAATTGCAGGATTAATTTTCCTAACTTCTTCTATAAAATGCTCATTACTCTTTGCAGCAAGCCGACCCTTACGCTTCTTTGCTCCTTCAATCGCGCTACAATGTGGGCATCCTTTCCCATCGAGCAAAGAGTACGCCATGGGCGACCATTCATGGCCGCAAACATT
>SFFD01000067.1 GCA_004556975.1 Oscillospiraceae bacterium
TTTATGACGGATGGATGAAAAATCCCAAATCCGCCATGATTTCCTGTAATGACGGGTTCAGACCCGTAAGCTTTTACATAGAGGCTCTTTTAGAGGATGCGGACAGTTAAAAAATCTGCGCAGTCGAAAGCTTTCGGCTACGCAGTTTTTTGCTATTTCAGATAGTCTGTCGGGGTTACATATACTGTGTTATAGTTATCATAAATAACCATTCCGGGCTTGGCGCCCGCTATTTTTTTAACATTTTTAATCTCGGTAAAATCAACGGGAACCTTTACGCCGTCCTTTGCCTTTGAATGTGCGGCGCATATATTTGCCGCCTCTATTATGGTTGAATCGGGGATTTCCTCCACATCACCTCTTACAATAAGAGTGTGAGAGCCGGGTATGTTTTTGGTGTGAAGCCATATATCGCGGCTTCTGGAAAGCTTAAAGGTCACATAATCGTTTTGAATGTTATTCTTGCCGACTATTATCGTAAAGCCGTCACGGCTCAGAAATTCCATGGGCTTTGCCTTCTGAGGCTTTTGCTTGTCTTTTCTTTTCTTAATATATCCGCATTCTCTCAGTTCTTCCTTAATCTGAGAAAGGTCGGACGAGGTTTTGATTTCGGTTATAAATTGCTGAACGGAAAGAAGATAAGTAAGCTCCTCCTCTGTTTTTTGAAGCATTTCCGCCGCAACCTCTCCGGCTGTTTTAAGCTTGTTGTATTTTGCATAAAGCCTTTGTGCGTTCTGCGCAGGTGATTTTTGAGGGTCGAGAGTTATTTTGACTTCGGGAAGAGCCTCGTCATAAAAGTTTTCCACCGTAATACTGCTTTCTCCGCCCCGGAGCCTGTACAGATTTGCCATGAGAAGGTCGCCCTTAAGCTTGAATTTTTCGCGTTCCTCCGAGTCCTTCAGAGTTTTTTTGTAAATGTTGATTTTCTTTGATGCGTGGGCAATCAGATTTGCAACGAGCTTTGCAACCGCCGCCGTTCTTTGCTTTTGCCTTGCCTCACGGTCACGGCCTTCATAAAAGAACTCCAGAAGACTGCTTACGGAGTCCGATTTTTCAATGCTTCCAAGGCTTCCGTATTGCTTTGGAACAAAGGATGCAAATTCGGCTTTCTCCCCGTTTACATATACGGTGCAGGGAGTGAAGCGGCATTCTTTTATATCATCGAAAAAAGCCTTTGCAGCCTTTTCGATGCCGAAGGCTTCCGAAAGCGGCGTATCACAGCTTCCAGTTGCCCTGTATGCGATTTCGCGGCAAGCAAGAGGGGACAGCCCCGAAAACGAATCCAGAAGTGCCTTATCTGCGGGGGTGGAGCCGTCAAATGCCGCAAGCGTAGCTTTAATATCTTCCTCGGTTGCCTCCAGGGGATTTTTCTTATTCTGCGTGGGCGCACCTTCATACATCAGCCCCGGGAGAATTTGCCTTATACTGCTTACGGACACATCTATGTGCTTTATGCTGTCAATAATTCTCCCGTCAGTATCGGTCAGAATTATATTGCTGTGCTTGCCCATGAGTTCGCATATAAGCCTCTTTTTGACATTATCGCCCATTTCGTTTCTTGCATCAAATTCCATTACGATTATTCGTTCAAAGCCCTGCTGATAAACCTTGGAAAGCCTGGATGGAATAAGATGCTTGCGAAGAAGCATACAAAACATGGGAGCGTTTTGCGGATTTTCCTTTTTTGAACCGCAAAGGCACACCCTCGCCGTGCCGGGGTTTACTGAGAGAGTAAGTCTGCCCTCGGGGAAAACTATAGTCAGCTCATCCCTTTCGGGCTGGTATATTTTATCAACTCTTGAACCGCAAAGCTCTCTTTCCAGCTCGCAAACGATATTTTTTATCACAATTCCGTCAAGTGCCATGGTTTTTATTGCCCTTTCTACCAAAAATTTAAGCGATTTAAAAATATTATACCTTATATTTAATAAAAAATCAATTTTTTAATTGACATTATCAAAAAAAATGTTAAAATATATAATAGAGTAATTGTATTGAAATTCAGATTGGAGATTATGATTATGCTTCAGAGTATGACCGGATACGGAAGATGCGAAAAAGAAACCGGCGGATACCGTATCAACATAGAGCTTAAAAGTGTAAACAACAGATTTGCGGATTTTTCTATAAAGCTTCCGAGATACTATGCGTTCCTGGAGGATTTTGTGAGGGAATATCTTAAAACCTATATCAGCCGAGGCAAGGTCGATGTTTTTATCAGGATAGATAAGCCGGACGGCGATGAGTCGCTTGTGTCGCTGAACAGAGCCTACGCCGAAAGCTATGTTGCCGCACTGAAGGAGCTCAGAGATGAATTTTCGCTTTGCGATGATATTTCGGTTTCCTCCGTTGCGAGAAATTCCGATGTATTCAGCTTTGAGAGAGTCGAGGAGGACGAGGAGCTTCTTAAAAGCTCGGTTAAGGAAGTCCTTGACGAGGTTATGGAATCCTATGTGGGCATGAGAAGGCGTGAGGGTGAAAGGCTCAAACGGGATATAGAAGAAAAGCTTGAGAAGATTTCCGAAAATGTTGCGCTTATCGAGAAAATCGAACCCGAGGTTGCAAGGGAATACAGAGAAAATCTCGAGCAGAAAATCGAGGACCTTTTGGGAAATGCGGAATTTGACCGCTCAAGGGTTTTGACGGAGGTTGCGATTTTTGCCGATAAAGCCGCAATTGACGAGGAAACGGTAAGGCTTAAAAGCCATATAAAGGAATTTTCAAAAACGCTGGAATCGGACGCTCCCGTCGGCAAAAAGCTTGATTTTATCTTGCAGGAAATGAACAGGGAAATAAACACAACAGGCTCGAAGGCAAACAATATTGAGATTTCAAGGATTGTTATAGATGTAAAAAGCGAGCTTGAGAAGATAAGAGAGCAGATTCAGAATATTGAGTAGGGGTGACGGTATGAAGCTGATTAATATTGGATTCGGAAACATGATTTCGGCAAATCGACTTATTACCATAGTAAGTCCGGAATCGGCGCCGATTAAGCGTATAATTCAGGAAGCCCGGGACAGCGGTATGCTTATTGATGCAACCTACGGAAGGCGTACCCGTGCGGTTATTATCATGGACAGTGACCATGTTATTCTGTCAGCGGTGCAGCCGGAAACGGTTGCGGCACGAATTGGGGAGGACAACGACTATGAGTAAGGGTGTTTTGCTCATTGTTTCAGGTCCGTCCGGCGCGGGAAAAGGCACTGTGTGCAGCGAGTATATGAAAAGAAGACCGGAAACATTCCTGTCAATTTCGGCAACGAGCCGCAGTCCAAGACCGGGCGATGAGGACGGAGTGACTTATTTTTTCAAAACCCGTGAGCAGTTTGAAAAAATGATTGAGGATGACGGCTTTTTGGAATATGCCGAATTTTGCGGCAATTATTACGGAACGCCGAAAGAACCTGCAATTAAAGCCATTAATGACGGCAGGGATGTTATTTTGGAAATTGAGGTTCAGGGTGCGTACAAGGTCAAGGAAAAGTGCCCGGATGCGATTTTAGTTTTTGTGCTTCCGCCTTCTCCCGATGTACTGAGACAGAGGCTCACCGGCAGAGGTACGGAAAGCCCCGATGTTATCGAAAAAAGAATAGGCGAAGCGCATAGGGAAATTCTGCGCGGTGCAAACTATGACTACATAATTGTAAACGACAAGCTCGATTTGGCGGCGGATAAGCTTGAGATTATAGCCGATGCCGAAAAAATCAGAGTTTGCAGAAATAAAGAATACTTACAAAATGTTTGGGATTTAAAGGAGTAGTGATATTATGATGATTAAACCTTCAATTAATGAGCTTGACAAGGTGGTAGGCAACAGATATTCTTTGGTATGTGCTGTTGCAAAGCGTGCAAGAGAGATTTCTCTCGGCTCCGAACAGCTCGTTGTTTGCGACAGCGATAAGGAAGTTACCATTGCCGCAAACGAGCTTTATCAGGGGAAAATAAGAATAACCGAAAATAAGGATGCTTCCGAAGAGGAAGCAGGAGAAGAAAATGCTTAAGGGAAAGACGGTTCTTGTAGGGGTGTGCGGCGGAATTGCCGCATATAAGGCTTGCGAGCTTATAAGCCTTCTTAAAACGGAGGGAGCGAGCGTTTACACCATGATGACAAAGGCGGCGTGCGAATTTATTACGCCGCTTACCCTCGGCACGCTTACGGGGCACAATGTTGCGTGCGATATGTTTGAGCCTCCCGAAAACTATGAGGTTGAGCATATTTCCCTTGCAAAACGCGCAGATGCGGTTGTGCTTATCCCGGCAACGGCAAACATAATAGGTAAGATAGCCTGCGGAATTGCGGATGATTTTGTTTCCACAACCGTTATGGCAACGAAAGCACCGATTATCGTTGCGCCTG
>SFFD01000068.1 GCA_004556975.1 Oscillospiraceae bacterium
TTTATGGTTTTCTAACACGCTTCTAACAACTTTTGATTTTTATGTATTTTTTCTCTTTATAATGTTTCTAAAAATCCACCTAAAAAAGTGGATTTTTTGCGATAAACATTGGATTTATTTGACTTATTTCTAACGCATTGGCAAAACTATCTTCGCTTTTCGCATTGTCGAGGTAACCGGTTCAAGTCCGGCCGTCTCCACCATCCAAAAAAGCCTTGAAGCCATGCGGTTTTGAGGCTTTTTTCTTTTGCGGGGAAAGATCTTTGAACAATTGGCGTTCTACCGTTTGTTCTACCGTAAAAAGCCCCCGCTCCAAAAGGAGCGGGGACTTTTAGCTTACTCGCACGAAAAAGACCGCATTCTGCCATTCGATGTGTCCACGGTCAAGACTCGGTTCACCGGGTCTTTGTCCGCAATTTTTAAGTCGAAGTAAATCTTCATTTCATCGCCCTCATAGTCGGTTTTGGTTATAGTGTATTCGGTTCCCGCTAAATCGTAAAGGGCTGTCGGCGTAACATATGCCTTTTCCTGTACGTTATATGTCTCGGATTCTCTTAAATGCTCCGGCGTCAAACCAAAGTAGCCGTAAACAAGCTTTTCAAACTCGCCCTCCGGGATATAAAGTCCGTCTGCATCGTCCTTTATATAATCGGAAGCGTTTGCGCTGTCTATGATACGGTAGCCGTACCACATAACAAGCTCGTCAAGCCGGATGCTCTGCGCATCATCCCCTGTTCCGTACAATAGCATTTCCGTGCCGTATTCTTTCAAAACGTTTTCCGGATCTATTGCGGCGGGAGTGCTTTCTCGTTCCTGTGCTAATCCTTAAGAAATGCTTTTCGTTTCCTCCCCCGGAATTTCATTTCCCTGTGTGCATCCCGCCAAACAGAGCGCAAGCAAGGTTACAATCAAACATATAACAACTTTTTTCACTGTTTCTCATTCCTTTAGATAAAAGCTTTCCTGTTTTAGGTAAAAGCGTTTTTTGCGGTTTCAGTATATAAAAGTATCCACTTACTGTCAATCGTTTTTCCCTAAAGCGCATATTAAGACGCCCGCTCCATTACACGGGCGCTTTTGCCTTCTTTTGCCTTACGCAATTATCTCAAAATAATATACGCCATATACGCCGCGTAGACCAGCACGCAGAGCGAGCCCTCGCCCCGGGAGGTCTTTTCTTTTGTGCGGCAGAGGAAATACATAAGCAGAGTTACGGCAATGAGGATGGCGGTGTCGATAAAAAGCTCCGGCGCAACGTTGATGGTGGTAAGCGCCGAGGCGGAGCCGAGGATGAACAGTATATTGAATATATTTGAACCTACCACATTGCCAAGCGCAAGCCCGCTGTCGCCCTTTTTAGCCGCGACTATGGAGGTCACAAGCTCCGGCAGGGAGGTTCCTACGGCGACAATGGTAAGCCCGATAAGGGCTTCGCTCATGCCGAAAGCGGCGGCAATGTCGCAAGCGGAATCAACTACCAGGTCGCCGCCGATTATTATTGCCGCAAGACCGCCGACAATATATATAATGCTTTTTAAAGGCGACATTGCTTTTACTTCATCGCCCTCGTCGCGCTTTTTCCTCGCATCAAAGACAAGCACAGCTATATATGCCGCCATACCGCCCAACAGCAGAATTCCCTCTGCGCCGGATATTTTCATATCCGTCATCATTATGAGTGTTGCAACAGCAGCGCCAAGGCTCCACCAGATGTCACGCCTTAAAATTACTTTTTCTGTTTTCATCGGACATATTATTGCCGAAACACCTACTACAATAAGAAGATTAAAAATATTGGAACCAATAACATTGCTCAATGCAATATCGCTGCTTACCGAGAGCCCGGCTGAAATGCTCACCGCCGCTTCCGGCGCGCTGGTTCCCATGGCAACAATGGTCAAACCGATTATTACAGACGGCACTTTTAGCAGCTTTGCCGTGGAAGAGGCTCCGTCTACAAAAAAGTCGGCGCCTTTTATAAGCAAAATGAAGCCTACTATTAACAGAACGTACATCATAAATAAAAAAGCCTCCGTTATTCCGTAACGAAGGCAAAAAAATACAAGGCTCTTCATTACGGTATGTCTTGAAAAGTCTTGTCGTTTAATACATTATCCGGCCCTTTTGGGCGTGCTGACGAATAACATAACGCTCCGAAATATTTCGGGCGCCAACTACTCCCTTATGGTATTATATGCTAACATATGTAAAAATACTTGTCAATAATTTTTTATTCGTGATTTTATAATATATTTTTTGTCTTTTATTGCAAGAGTATTGCAAAATGTGCTAATATTAAGCTAAATACAATAATATCGGAGAAAAATTATGTCAAAGCTTTCAGAACAAAAATGGTTCCGTGCGCTTTTCAGGCGGCGTATATTTATTGCCCTTCTTTTGGTGGCGCAGTTGATATTTCTGTATTTTCTTATAGAAAGCGGAAGCAAACTTTCCGGCATAGTGAGCTTAATTCTTACCTTAATCAGCTTTCTTACCGTACTTTATGTAATTCGCCGAAGGGATAAAGGCGCATATAAGCTTATGTGGGTTATCCTTATACTCACAATGCCGATTTTCGGCGGGCTTTTCTATATTATTACGCAGGTTCAGACTGCTTTTCCGAATTTCAAGGCAAGCGGCGAGTTGGGGCAAAAAAAGTCAGAGGAACTTCTTTTTTCTGAAGACTGCGGTTTTAAAGAAGCCTGCGCCGCTTTGCCGGAGCATGCGCCGCAGATTCGTTATCTTAACGATTTTGCCAAATTCCCCATTTACACCAAAAGCACGACAAAATATTTTTCTCCGGGTGAAGAAATGTTCAAAGCGCTTTTAGCGGAGCTTGAAAAAGCGGAAAAATATATTTTTCTTGAATATTTTATTATTCAGGAAGGCAATATGTGGAACTCTATTCTGGATATTCTTAAGCGCAAGGCGGCAAATGGCGTTACCGTCCGCGTCATGTATGACGATTTCGGCTGTTTTTTCCTTTTGCCGAGCAATTACCCCGCTCAGCTTAAAAAGTACGGTATAGAATGTGTTGTTTTCAACCCGTTTCGTCCGATGCTCACGGCTGTTCAGAACAACCGTGACCACAGAAAAATTGCCTCCATAGACGGAAAAACCGTATTCACGGGAGGAATAAACCTGGCTGACGAATATATCAACGCATATGAAAAGCATGGCCATTGGAAAGATTCTGCCGTTATGGTAAAAGGGCGCGCCGCGTGGAGCTTTACTCTTATGTTCCTGCAAATGTGGGAAATGTGCACCGGCACAAATGAAGATTACGCACAATATTATCCCTGGAGCGAGTCCCCCTGTGAGGAAAATGACGACGGATTTGTTCAGCCGTATGCTGACAGCCCCATGGACCGTGAGAATGTCGGCGAACATGTTTACCTTCAGATTATCAGCACCGCAAAAGACTATGTTTACATAGCCACCCCCTATCTGATTATTGATGACAGCATGCTTTCCGCACTTGTTCTTGCGGCAAAAAGCGGCGTTGATGTTCGGATTATTACTCCGCATATCTGGGACAAGCGCCTTGTACACATGACCACCCGTTCCTATTACCGCGAGCTTATTTCCGCCGGTGTTAAAGTTTACGAGTACACAAAAGGCTTTGTTCATGCAAAAAATTTTGTTTCTGACGATGGCGTCGCTACCGTAGGAACAACTAATATGGATTACCGCAGCCTATATCTGCATTTCGAATGCGGCGTTGTTATGTATGAAAGCGCCGCTGTCGCCGAGGTTAAAGAAGATTTTATGCGCACCCTTGAATCCTGTCAGGAAATTACCATGAAGGATTGCAAAGTAAACTTTTTTACCGAGCTTGCGCAGGATTTTCTGCGGCTTATCGCACCTCTTATGTAATTTATAAAAATTTCGCGTTTGCTCATCAAAAAGCTTTGGCATATAAAAAATCAAGCCCGGCAGTCGCCTATCTGCCGGGCTTGATTTTTATCCTTATAAAGAAATCTGTAAATATAAACTCAATCCATACATGACTTAACGAACTTCATAGGTACTCCCATTCGCTGCGCTGCCTGTTCGGGCGTCATACCGCTGCCAAGAAAGCGCTTGCAGACCGTTTTTAAATTTTCTCCCACTTCTATAATATGCATATCAGGATCATAGATTCTTACAACACGCTGCCCCCAGGAATGTTCTTTGACAGGATGAACGTATTTTATTTCACATCCGCTAAGTTTTTCAATAAACTTGTCGAAATCATCCTCTTCAAAATAAATTTCAGTGCTTCTGCCTCCAAAGCTGATATTTTTAGTACATATGAATTCTTTCCATGTTTCCGCCGTTTGCGGCACTAAACCGCCGGTAAG
>SFFD01000069.1 GCA_004556975.1 Oscillospiraceae bacterium
GCGAACTGTGATTTTTTTTAAAGTAACACTCATCTGAAAACCTCCCCAAACACTTTTATTGCTTTCAGTATATCCTGCAAAAGAGAAAAAGACAAAACAGGGAAAGAAGGACAGAAAAAGGAATTTGTTTGTAAAAAAAGCACAATATAAAATATAAAAATGTTTTTTTATTAGATAAAATAGCGGGTTTTTGAAAAAAGAGAAGATGCATCCAAAAAAGCGCAGGAAAAAATTCTATTTTTTCCTGCGCTTTTTAAGCTTTATTTGTGCAAAAAGTAAAAAAATTGTCCGATCCCTAATCCAGCGGCCGCACAGACTGGTATACGGCACAGTGCCGGGGCGGAATTTGCTTGTCCAGATGGTAAAATCCGAAAAACCATTTATGAAACTGCAATTTTCTTTCTATTTCGGTCAAAAATTGGTTCAGGCTATTGCTTTGCTGCCCCATGGACAAAAAGATCTTCATTTTTTCCGAACAATCATGAGTCAGCACATAATGCACCGACCAGCGAAACCGTTCCAAGTTTTCCCGTGCGTCCTGCATCTCCTGCGGACTGGGCAGCTCTTGGGAAAACCACTTCTGCTGCTGGGCGCGCATTTCTTTTTCATCGCTCTCCCCACCGCCCATGGTAAAAATTCGCTTGCCTTCTATAACATATACCTGTCCCCGCATCAGGTATCGCAGGTTGCCGTCAATCCGGCGAACCTGTCCGCCGCCCCATTCTTCTACCGGGTATTGTTCCAGCAGGTCAAAATTCTCATGGGCGCCGTCGAGAAAAAGGATTTGATATTTCTTTTTGCCCAGTTTTTTCAAAAGTTTTTTTTCTTTTGGCGTACCCTGCCAAAGAAACCCAAAATCGCCCAAAACGATGAGCGTGTCTCCTTTTTTTAACCGACGGATTTCCTTGGTGCGAAGGCGTGTGGCATCGCCATGCAGATCTGCGGTAACGTAGATCATGGCGGTCAGTCCCCCTTTTTTGGATGTGAAAATTGTGAATTTTTGCACCCCGCCTTTTCCTTTTGGCATAGGTCTGTTATAATAGAAAGCAATCAAAGGTTTTTCAATAAGGCGGGAAATCGGCCTTTTCTATCATATCATATTTGGAGAGAATGTCTATGAAAAAGTTGTCAATTTTTATGGCTGCCCTGTTTGTTTTCATGCTTTTTGCCGGCATTCGGCCTGCATACGCGGCACAGTACAATCTGGATTTTGAGGAGACGGCTGAATCAGTATACATGGTTAATTTGGATACGGATACGGTGGTCTTTGAAAAAAATGCCGATGAACGCCGCTCTCCTGCTTCTATCACCAAAATCATGACAATGGCACTGGCGCTGGAGATGTGCGAGGATCCTGCCAATACCTATGTGACGGCGCCGTCTTATATCTGGAACGAGTTTGAGGGAATCTCCATTTCCCATTGTGATATCCAGCGGGGCGAAACGCTGACCATGCAGGATTTGCTATATGGCATGGCGCTGCAGTCAGCGAACGAAGCAGCCAATATCGTAGCGGATTATCTGGGAAACGGCAGCATTTCTGACTTTGTGGAGCTGATGAATCAAAAAGCGCAGGAAATCGGCGCGGTCAATACCCATTTTACCAACCCGCACGGACTGTATGGAGCCGACCATTATACCACAGCATACGATATTTACCTGATTGCAAAATATGCGCTGAGCGTACCCGGATTTCAAGATTTGGTTTCCACAACGGTTTACACCGCACAGTACGCGGACAAACATACCGAGCCTTTGAATTTTTACACCACCAATAAAATGATGGTGAAAAACAGTGATTATTATTACGAAGGGCTTTCCGGAATCAAAACCGGCACCCTGCCCGAATCCGGCCGCTGTTTTGTTTCCACAGCCACCCGAAACGGTTTTACCTACCTTTTGGTAGTATTGGGATGCCCGGCCTATGATGAAGAGGAAAAACAGCTGGCCACCAACTATGCTTTTCTGGATACGGAAAATTTTTATGATTGGGCCTTTTCTACCTTCCGGGTGAAAACGCTGGTGGAGGAAGGGAAAATTGTCGGGCAAACGAATCTGGACTTGTCCTGGGGAAAGGATTATTTGCTGGTGATGACCAACGGGCGTTTTACCGCGCTTTTGCCGGAGGAAATTCAGGTTTCCAGCGTGGTGACAGAAGCTGTTTTTGATCAGGAGGCGGTGCGGGCACCGGTGCAGAAAGGCGATAAGGTCGGTTATCTAAAACTGGTGCTGGCCGGGGAAGAGGTGGGCCGCGTCGACCTGGTGGCTGCCGAATCGGCGGATATGAATGAATGGCTGTTTTGTCTGGACTATGTGAAACAAATCAGCGAGTCGTTCTGGTTTAAGTTTGCCGTTATTTTTGTGGCGTTGCTTATTCTTGTGTATGTGGTGCTGACGGTGGTGCGCAACCGAAACCGGCGCCGGTACCAAAATGTTCGCCGCCGCCGCAGATTATAGCCGACAGATAAAAATGCCTTTCAGGGGAAGTCTATGGATTAGGATTCCCCTTTTTCTTTTTAGAAAAAGGCGGGCAGACAGTTGACAGGGATTGGAAGAAAGACTATACTTTTATTCATAATCATTCCGAATAATGAAAGGGGATTTCATATGGATCTTCAGGCTTTTTTTAAGTTGTCCTATGGTTTGTACGTGATCAGCGCCCGCTCCGGCGAAAAAAACTATGGCTGTGTTGTCAATACATTGCAGCAGGTTACTGCCGAGCCGCCGATGCTCTCGGTGGCAGTCAACAAAAACAGTGTGACGGCAAAAGCAATTCTGGATTCCGGACGTTTTTGCGGAACGGTGCTGACCGAAACAGCGGATCTGCAGTTAATTGGTACTTTCGGTTTTAAAAATAGTGAGGCAGTGGATAAATTCGCTTCTTTTTCCACCCGGTCGGATGAATATCAAATCCCTTATCTGGTGGAACACACCGCTGCCAGATACAGCTGTAAAGTGACCGATACGCTGGATCTGGGCACGCATATCCTGATCGTCGGTGAAGTGACAGAGACGGAGATTTTAAGCGATGAGCCGGTTATGACCTATGATTATTACCATCGGGTGGTCAAGGGCGGAACACCTCCCACCGCACCGTCTTATAAAGGGAACCTCGCGAAAAAGCCAGAGAAAAAAGCCCAATGGCGCTGTAAAATCTGCGGATATATTTATGACGGCGACCCGCTTCCGGCGGATTTTGTCTGCCCCATCTGCGGACATGGTGCTGACCAATTCGAAAAGATCTAAGCGGTGGTGAAGCGGCGAAAGTTGGACTGAAACGGGCAGAGCATATTTTGTGGGCGGAGGCGGACAGGTCGGGCCTGCATGCGGAAAAGATAACATCCGGCAACAGTTGGGAAAGACAGGAGGAAAAAATGAACCTGCTTCGGATTGCGCTATTGCAGATTTTGCCACAGGGCGGCCTGGAGAAAAACCGGCAAAAGGGGGTTTGCGCCTGTATAGAAGCCAAAAAGGCAAGCGCGGATATTGCGCTGTTCCCTGAGATGTGGAGCAACGGCTATCATGTACCGGAGCACCCGGATAGGCTACGGCTAGAATCGATACCGGCAGCCGGCGAGTTTGTTCGGACCTTTGGCAGGTTGGCGGCGCAGTTGGATATGGCCATCGCCATCACATTTCTGGAGCGCTATGAGCCGTCTGCCAGAAATACGGTTGTTTTATTTGACCGGCATGGGAAAAAGGCGTTCACCTACGCCAAGGTTCACACCTGCGATTTTGATGTGGAGCGGAACTTGACGCCTGGCGAAGATTTTTATGTTGCACAATTGGATACTGCGGCGGGGCAAGTGAAGGTCGGCGCCATGATTTGTTATGACCGGGAATTTCCCGAAAGCGCACGGATTCTCATGCTTTCCGGTGCGGAAATTATCCTTGTCCCCAACGCCTGTCCGATGGAGATCAACCGGCTGTCACAACTCCGGGGACGCGCATATGAAAATATGTTTGCGATTGCAACCTGCAATTATCCAGCCCCGTACCCGGATTGTAATGGTCATTCCACCTTGTTTGACGGCGTGGTATATCTGCCGGGACTGTCAGGATCAAGAGATACCTGCATCCTAGAGACGGATGCGTCAGAAGGACTGTTCCTTGCCGAGCTAGATATCGATATGTTAAGGGAATTTCAAAAACGGGAGCATCAGAATTTGGAAAACAGGCGTCCGGAATTATATGGGGCACTTGCAAAAAGATAGGTTGACTGCTTACACAAGGAGCGAAGTGCCCGTCCCGTTTTGCGTCAGGCGCCGTATCCTGTCCGGACCGCCTCCGGTAAAAATCCCGGTTGAGGAGGGTCC
>SFFD01000001.1 GCA_004556975.1 Oscillospiraceae bacterium
GCCGCTGAAAATCGGAAGCCGCGGTCACTATGTTGAAACCGTGCAAAGAATGCTTAACCGAATAAGCCAGAACTACCCCGCAATCCCGTACATATATCCTGTTGACGGCATATATGGAGAAAATACGGAGGATGCGGTAAAATCTTTTCAGCAGATATTCAATTTAACTCCGGATGGAATTGTAGGAAGCGCAACATGGTATAAAATATCTTTCATATATGCATCGGTAAAACGCCTTTCGGAACTGTACGGAGAGGGCGAGCTTCTTTCTGATATACCGAACCAATTTATTGAACCGCTGAAACTCGGAAGCAGCGGCGAGCTTGTGACCGTTTTGCAGTATTATATAAATGTAATAGCAAAGTTCTATGATCAGGTTAACGAAATACCTGTAACAGGCAACTATGGCGAAGAAACCCGCGAACAGGTGATGAATTTTCAGCAAGCTTACGGAATTACCGCAGACGGCATAGTAGGGCGTGAAACCTGGGGAGCGCTTTATGATGCATATCGCGGTATTGTGAGCACCGTTCCGCAAAAATATTTTAACGAAACGGTTTCAGTGCCCAATGTAGGGCAGTACCCGGGTTATACTCTTTCGGCTCAATGATATAAAGGAGGCAGCATGAACGAAAACGAACGCACAGAAAGCATAAAGCAGGTGCAAAGGGCGCTTCGCACCCTTAGCAAAAACGGCGATGATATTCCGGAGGTTAAAGAGGACGGAATATTCGGAAGCGAAACCACAGAGGCAGTAAGGGCGTTTCAAAGAAACGCGGGAATGAATCAAACAGGTGTGGTGGATTACAGAACGTGGGAAAAAATTATGAACGAAACCAGAGCAAGCATCGACAAAATAACGCCGCCCCTTCCCATAACTCCGTTTATAAGCGATGAGGCGAGCTCGGCAAAGCCCGATGAGCATACATGGTCGGTATATTTTGCACAGCTTATGCTTAATGTAATATCCGTTAAATATTCCGGATATGACGACGTTGAAATTAACGGAACAAACAGCGGTGCCACCACCGAAGCCTTTAGGCAGATTCAGCGCATCGGAAATATAAGCACAAGGGACGGAACGCTTGACAAAAAAACATGGAATACAATAGCCTCAATATTCGAATTTGTTTTATAAGGAAACAATTGTTGAATAGGAAACAAAATTTAATAAAAAATTCATCTTCTCTTCACTAAAATTTTGTTTAACGCAGCACATAAGTAGTATAATATAATTCATACGCAAAAAAGAAAGGGAGAAAATTCATAGTGCTGCAAATACAAAATATAAGAAAGAAGTTTGTTACAGGCGACCTTACTCAGGTTGCTCTGGACGGAGTTTCACTCAATCTGCGCGAAAATGAGTTTGTGGCAATTCTGGGTCCGAGCGGTTCGGGAAAAACAACTTTGCTTAACATAATCGGCGGTCTTGACCGTTATGACAGCGGGGATCTTATCATCAACGGAATATCCACCAAGGAATATAAAGACAGGGACTGGGATTCATACCGCAACCACACCATTGGCTTTGTTTTTCAGAGCTATAACCTGATTCCTCACCAAACGGTGCTTTCCAATGTTGAACTTGCCCTAACCATTTCAGGAGTTTCAAAAAAAGAGCGCCGCCGCAGGGCAAAAGAAGCTTTGGAGCGGGTCGGACTTGGAAATCAGCTTCACAAAAAGCCCAACCAGATGTCCGGCGGCCAAATGCAGAGGGTGGCAATAGCGCGAGCGCTTGTAAACGATCCCGATATTCTTCTTGCAGATGAACCTACCGGCGCTCTTGATACAGAAACATCAATTCAGGTAATGGATCTTCTTAAAGAGGTTGCGAAGGATCGTCTTGTTGTCATGGTAACGCATAATCCGGAGCTTGCAGAACAATACGCAACAAGAATTGTTCGGCTTAAGGACGGAAAAATTACAGGCGATTCCATGCCTTACGATATTGAAGAAGAAAAGAATGCTCCCTTGGAGCACAGGAATATGGGCAAATCATCTATGTCCTTTTGGACCTCGCTGTCGCTTTCTTTCAACAACTTAAGCACAAAAAAGGCAAGAACTTTGCTTGCGGCGTTTGCGGGCTCCATTGGTATAATAGGAATAGCTCTTATCCTTTCGCTTTCAACGGGCGTTAATGACTATATAGCCAATATTCAGAAAGAAACAATGGTGTCCTATCCAGTTACTGTTGACGCCAAGGCTTTTGACCTTTCCTCAATGATTTCAATGGGAAGAAACAATACGGAAAATGATGAGGGTGCCGCTTCGCACCGTCTGGACGGAGTATATTCTGACCCGCGGGATATTGAAATGGCTTCGGCAATGACCACAAGCCTTACCGAAAATAACCTGACTGAATTTAAAAAGTATCTTGATAATTCCGAAAGCGACATTCACGAGTATATCGGCGAAAACGGAATAGTTTATTCCTATGACACAAAATTCGGAGTATATACCTTTGATCCTGAAGGAAAGTTTGTAAACACCGACGGCAGTACGCTTGAAGATTCCAAAAATTCAATGGCAAAAAATATGGGCGCAATGTCACAGATGGCCTCTGAATTTATTAACGGCAATTTTAAAGAAATGCTTCCGGGACAAAACGGAGAGCTTATAAGCCCGGCGGTAAAAGAAAGCTATGATATAATTTACGGAAATTGGCCTTCCGCATACGACGAGGTTGTTCTCGTAGTAAACAAAAATAACGAAATTCCTGCGTCTACCCTTTATGAGCTTGGCATGCTGCCCTCATCTGAATATAAAGAAATTATGGATAAAATCAAGGCCGGTGAAGAGGTAACTGCAGAGCAGCAAAAGTGGAGCTTTGAAGATATATGCAATAAAAAGCTTTATGTGATACCCGCCTGTGACACCTATATTAAAAATGAATTCGGTCGGTAAAAGCACTTACCGACTATATAATTGATTATACCGACCGCTCTGAAATTGTTAAGGAACAGCGGGCAGATACGGAACATAACGTAATTAACGGCGCACAGTTTGCACCAAAAAATGATGAAGCAAAAATTGCCGATGCAAAAGCATATCTTGAAAATATGACCGTTGAGGAAAAAGCGGATATGAGCCGCGCAATCCTTACTCAAATGTATGCGGCAAATCCGCAGGGGGCACAGTCGACTGTTGAAATGTCCGATATACAGCTTGCGGAATCTCTTGACGGAATGTTGGCTGCGGGACAGATTGACGATGAAGCCATGCTCAATATCTATAACGGATATATTTCTCCCGGAAGCTATGAGGACAATATGAGCGCTTTTGGCGTTATAAATCCTGAAGCGCCTTCTTCCATAAGCATATATGCCGACACCTTTGAGGACAAGGATGCCATTTCATCATGCATAGAGGAATATAACAGAACCGCTTCGGAAGAAAACAAGATAATTTATACGGATTATGTAGGCCTGTTAATGTCTTCGGTAACAACCATAGTGAATATAATTTCATATGTTCTTATTGCATTTGTTGCGGTTTCACTTGTTGTTTCCTCAATTATGATAGGAATTATCACATATATTTCAGTGCTTGAGCGTACCAAAGAAATTGGTATTCTTCGCGCAATCGGCGCTTCTAAGCGCAACATTTCTCAGGTATTTAATGCGGAAACCTTTATTATAGGACTTTGTTCCGGTCTTATGGGTATAGGCATAACATTATTGCTGCTTGTTCCGGGAAATGCGATTATACACAGCATTACCGGTTCTTATAACATAAATGCGGTTTTACCGGTCGGCGGCGCAGTAATACTTGTTGTGCTCAGCGTTGTGCTCACGCTTATCGGCGGGCTTATCCCCGCAAAGGGAGCGGCAAACTGCGACCCTGTTTCGGCGCTTAGAACAGAATAATGAATTTTTAAATAAAAAAGTCCTGTCAAAAGACAGGACTTTTTTATGTGTAAATATTAAAAAACAGCATTAGCATCATATTATTTTAAATAAACGCTCTGCAAAATTAAAAAAGCATAGGTAATATTACAGAAAAATCCGGCTGGGCATAAAGCAGCTTTTAATATCATAAAGCTGTATAATATGCGGTATAAAACTGAAAAGATGTTTTTATATAAGCCCGAGAATGTAACCGAGCAAATCCTGAGGCTGTTCAGACGGAGATTCAAGCAAAGCTTCGAGAAATCCTTCGCGCACGCCAACGGGATAGACCTCCATTTCGGGACACTGCATATACTCCACAAGAGATAAAAGAACCGCCAAACCCGGCGCAAGAGTATGAGCACGCTTTGGTTCAACATCTGAAAACAGATCCAATGCTTCATCAGGATGCCTGCAGATAACCTCAAGCATTGCCGAAAGCTCGTCGGCGCTTATAGCGCCCTCTTTCTTTACGGTAAGCATATAAAGGCGTTTAATAGCTTTTGCAGTGCCGCCCATGGCAAGAAGCTTTTCTTTTGAAGGAACAAAGCCTGCGCTAAAAAGCTCGTTTTTAACGCGCTGATTTATAGCCTCAGCCTCTTTCATGGTTGGAATTGCTCCCGAAACATATTCTTTCGCCATACGGCTGCTGCCAAGCGGAAAGCTTTTACTTTTAATCGGCCCGTTTCGGTCAAAAGTAAACACCTGAAGACTTCCTCCGCCAAGGTCGCAGCCTACACCGCTTTCGCAGGAAGAAACGCTTTTAAGCGCACGATAATCATAGAGAGCCTCTTCATCGCCGCTTATCATTTTTATGTTGATACCGGAGCGGAACGCCACCTGGTCGATGACGTCGGCGGCATTGTCTATATACCGCAGCGAAGCGGTGGAAAAACATTCTATTCTGTCGCAGCGATAGTGCCGGCAGGCAGCCTGCTGCTCTTCAATTGCCTGTATCACATATTCAATGCCATCCTGAGAAAGCGAGCTGCCTATGGTATTTTCGACAATATGGGAAAAAATTGCGTTGTCAAAAATAATACTGTAATTTTTTCCGTCAACTTCAAAGATATCAAGGCGGATTGTGTTAGTACCGAAATCAATAATGCCAATGCGCATAAAAACGCCTCCAAATAAGAATCAGCCTAAATTTCGCGTTCGGTAAGTTCAATTATGGCACAAAGAACATCGTTGCCGAAAACGCAGACATTCCAAACGCCGCCGTCTTTGTGAAATTTTATAATTGTATTGTCGCCGAGTTTAATAGGACGCTTGTATGCAATGCGAACTTTGGCTATGTCGAAGCTTTGCACCGCATTTTCGGGAAGAATATCAAACACAAAGTTTAAATATGAAGTGTTGTGAACATGACCGTTGTAATCAATATCCGAACGCCGCAGAGGAAAAACCGTTTCCGAAGAAAAACTTTCCGCCGGAATAAGGCGGTGCGCTTTTTCGGAAAAAACTGAACTCCCCTCCGGGCGGTAACGTTCAAGAATGGCGCGGTCGGTTTTAATTATGCGGTTTTCTTTAAGGTCAAAAAGCGTCAGCTTTGCGGCGGCTTTTATAAGTACATTGCCGCGGTCATCCAAAAGTAAAAATTCGCGGTTTGAATGTGCGGCAGCGCTTTCTTCGGAAATCCATGTTTCGATAACTAATGTATCGCGGTAACTTGGCAGCTTTATAACTTCAACACGCCATTCAGCTAAAATCCATGCAACGCCGCGCATGCTGCCCTCAACAGATTCATCTGTTACAGAGGCGGAATGATGGTCGGCCGCATTTTCAAGCACCTTAAGTACGGAAGGAAGAAGCATATATCCATCGGCGTCAAAATCATCAATTCTTGTTTCTGCTTTTTCTCTGTAAATCATTTTCTTCTCCAAATAAAAAATTGAATATATCTATATTAGCATAAAACACGGAAAAATGCAAAAGGCAATTAACAAAGCTCGGTTACCGTGTGAAAAACTTAATATTATTTTGTAATACTTTAATAATATATATAAATACCAAAATATAAAAACATTATAATTTAATATAACAGAACCGCCGTGATTGCGAATGCTTAAAAAACGCGTACTTTGCATATGGGCAAAGTACGCGTTTTTAAGCCGTATTAATAAACGGCAGATATTTTGACTGTTTGGTGCGAAATCATTGAAATATAAGTTCAAATTCTTCGGTCAGAACTTCCATATCTTCAGAAAACTCGATGCCGTATTCTTCGCACTGCTCTTTAAAATATTTTTCGTGCACACGGCGCCAATACTCAAGAGTCTGGTCACCTTCACCTTCTTTAAAAGCAATGCTTTCATCCACGTCGCGGAATTTGTTAACGGTAACAGCTTTGTTCTTTATTATGAAAAGGGCGTCTTCTTCACTGTCCATAATTACGGAATAGTCGCCTTCTTTAGGAAGCTCCTCTCCGTCAAGCTCAAATATTTTGACAAGGCTTGAGGTGGCGGTTTTTATTCCTGCGCGCACAAGAGAAGCAAGCCTGTCGCAGCCCTTCTTTCCGTCAAGGAATTGCCATGCGGTATATGTAAGATTATATGGGTCGAGGTCAAGGTTATGGTCGCAAAATGCTTCCCAAAGTCTTTCCGGCGTCATTGCTTATATTTCTCCCTTCAGGCGTTTTTATGGGCTTCATTCTGCCCCTGCTCCGCAAGATATGTTGCTTCAAGATCTGAAAGATGAAGCAACACGGCAAGAGGATATTGTTCATAGGCATGGCTTATGGTGAAACCGCCGGACTTTGCGGATTCATCAAATCCGCCCATATGCCACCGAATTGCAACGGCTTCTTCCTCCATAAGGCGCATACAGCGTTCTATAATAAAGACGGATTTCTCTCCGTGGCCAAAGGGAAACTTATCTTCAACGGTGTAATAGGGGCGCTGTTCCCATTGGCCGCGTTCATTCTTTACGTTTCGGGTACTTATGGAATAGAAATTTGCTTTGCATATATCGTGCAAAAGTCCGCATATAGCAATACTTTCGTCGGAATATTTTCCATAGCCGTACTCGTCGCAGCGCTTTTTAAGAATTTTGTATACGTTAATGCTGTGAAGCGCAAGCCCGCCTTCAAAAGCACAGTGATATTTAGTCGAAGCGGGAGCAATAAAAAAATCTGTTGAAACAAGCCACTGCAAAAGCATATCTGCGCCCTGACGCTTTATATTGTCCTGAAAAATCTGAATAAATTCCTGTTTTACGCCCATTGTCATCCTCCATTAAAAAGTCATTCGCCGAAAACTGAAGGCATACGGCGTTTGTGCTCGGAATTTTTGTGATAGCGTTCAATAATCGCTTGAGATTCGGGATTGGTTTTGCCGGTCATGATATATTCATCAATATCTTTATAGGTAACGCCCATTTCCTTTTCGTCTGTCTGCCCTTCAAAAAGTCCGGCAGAGGGAGCTTTTTCGATTATATTACGGGGCGCTTTCAGATAGCGAAGAAAATCAAAGATTTCGGTGGCGGTAAGGTCGGCGATGGGGTCGAGGTCATAGGCACCGTCGCCCCATTTTGTGAAATATCCCATATAGCTTTCACTGCGGTTTCCGGTTCCTACTACAAGGGAGTTGCGGGTCTGCGCAATGGCATAAAGCGTAGTCATACGAAGGCGAGGGGCAATATTTGCCTTTGCACCGTCGGAAAGCTCGGTTTTCATTGCGGAAATTATGCTGCTGCGGGTTTCCGTAAGGTCAACGGTAATCATATCTATGCCAAAATTTTTTGCAAGAGCGGTGGCGTCGTCAAGGTCTTCGCCATAGTTGCGCTTTGAATTGCAGGGCATTGCCACAGCAAGCAGGTTTTTGGTGGCCATAGAACAAAGTATTCCCACAAGGGCACTGTCTTTTCCTCCGGAATTTCCGAAAACAAGACCATCGGCATGCGCCTGCTCCATTTTTTTCTGTATAAACGCGACCCGCGCTTTTATTTCTTCTTCATAGTTTCTCATTTTTTGCCTCCGAAATTAAAGATTGCTTTTAATATACTTAAACGCGCCCATAGCGGCCACAGCACCGTCAGACGCGGCGGTTACAAGCTGGCGCAATTCTTTTTCCCTTGTGTCGCCGGCAACAAAAACACCTTCCGTTTCAGTAAGGCAGTCTTCTCCGGCAATGATATAGCCCTGACCGTCAAGCTTAACTGTTGCACTGAAAATTGAATTATCCGGCACCATGCCTACGGCAACAAATACTGCGGAAACGGCGATTTTTGCTTCGCTTCCGTTGGCGCGGCTGCGCACGGTAAGGGAATTTACGGAACGGTCTCCGCTTATTTCGCTTACTTCGGAATTGGTAAGCACGGTTACGTTTTTATTTTCTAACACGGATTTTTTTAGCGCGTCAGAGGCTCTGAATTTATCGCTGCGGTGAATAAGATAGACTTTACTGCATATTCCGGCAAGATATTCCGCATCTTCAAACGCAGTATTTCCGCCGCCGACAACCGCAACGGCTTTTTCGCGGAAAAACGCGCCGTCACAGGTGGCGCAATAAGAAACTCCTTTGCCTTCAAATTCGGATTCTCCCTTACAGCCAAGTCTTCTGCGAAGAACGCCGTTAGCAATTATGACGGATTTGCCTTCATATTCACCGTTTGCGGTACAAAGGCGCTTTGTCTTTCCGCCAAGCTCTGCGCTTATTACCGATTCATAAATAATTTCGGCGTCGAGTTCCTGCACCTGCTTCAACAGCGCCATTGCGTAATCGAAGCCGGAGACCTTTGGCATGGCGGGATAATTGTCGACCTCAGGTGAAGTGACAATTTGTCCTCCGGGTGTGCCGCCTTCAAACACAGTGCAGGAAAGCCCCGCGCGTCTTGCATATATTGCGGCGGTAAGTCCCGCCGTGCCGCCGCCTACTATAAGAACGTCTTGCATAAATTTCTCCTTTTGCTTCGTTTGCTTTTATAGATTCATTTTTATTATACCACCGGCAGCGTAAATTTACAATTTTACGGCAAGTTTTTTATGTAAATTTTTTAGTAACAAAATGCTTTAAAAAACAGGCATTTTATTTGGAATACAAATTTGTTTTCCAAATAAACGAACGTATTTTGCGGCATCTGAAAATGCGCCGAAAAACTGCGCATATTAGATAGGGAAAAAACTGCTTGCGCCTGATTCCCTGGGGTATATGAGTGTTGACAAGAAACCGTTATTATGGTAAAATGTAATTTACGAAATCGAACAAATGTTTATTGCGAAACAAAGGAGGCGTAACCTTGGATTTTAAGCTTGTTTCTCCGTTTAAACCGACCGGCGACCAGCCGCAGGCAATAGAAAAGCTGGCGGCAGGAATTGAACGCGGCGACAGGGAACAGACCCTTTTGGGAATAACCGGTTCAGGTAAAACTTTTACCATGGCAAGCGTTATTGAAAAAATAAACAGACCGACAATAGTTCTTTCACACAACAAAACTCTTGCCGCACAGCTTTGCAGCGAGTTCAAGGAGTTCTTTCCCGAAAATCGCGTTGAATATTTTGTTTCTTACTATGATTATTATCAGCCGGAAGCTTATATTGCCTCCACCGATACTTATATTGAAAAAACGTCTGATATAAACGATGAAATTGAAAAACTGCGCCATTCGGCAACTGCCGCTCTTTCAGAGCGGCGCGACGTTATAATTGTCGCTTCCGTTTCATGCATATATACATTAGGCGACCCTATTGATTACCGCACCATGGTAATTTCTCTGCGCCCCGGAATGAAAAAGGACAGGGATGAAATTGTCAAACAGCTTGTAAATATGCAGTATGAACGTAATGACATGGCACTTGCCAGAAACAGGTTTCGCGTGCGCGGCGATGTAATTGAGATTTGCCCTGCATATACGGATGATACGCTTATTCGTATTGAGCTTTTCGGCGACGAAGTTGAAAGGATAGGCGAAATAAACATAGTTACAGGAGAAGTTAAAAGCATTCTCAATCACGTTGCTATATATCCTGCTTCTCATTATATTGTTCCGCGCGAAAAGATGGAAAAAGCTATTGAAGAAATTGAAAAAGAGTGCAGCGAAAGAGAAAAATATTTTAAGGATAACGGAAAATTTATAGAGGCGCAACGAATTGCGGAGCGCACTCATTATGATATTGAGATGCTTAACGAGGTGGGCTTCTGTAAAGGAATCGAAAACTATTCCAGAATACTTTCCGGCCGAAAGCCGGGTTCGTGCCCAACAACGCTGCTTGATTATTTCCCGGATGACTTTGTGATGTTTATCGACGAAAGCCATGTAACCCTGCCGCAGGTCAGAGCAATGTCGGGAGGAGATCGCTCGCGTAAAGAAAACCTTATCAACTATGGCTTCCGCCTGCCTTCCGCAATAGATAACAGACCGCTTACTTTCGATGAATTCCAAAGCAAGCTCAACCAGGTAGTTTATGTCAGCGCAACTCCGGGCGAGTTTGAACGCAGCCGAAGCACACAGCTTGTAGAGCAGGTTATCCGCCCAACAGGGCTGCTTGACCCGGAGATAAGCGTTCGCCCGGTAGAGGGACAGATTGAGGACCTGCTTTCTGAAATAAATATCCGTGTGGAAAAGGGAGAACGCACGCTTATAACTACCCTTACCAAGAAAATGGCTGAAAATCTTACGGAATATCTGACAAATATGGGTGTAAGGATACGGTATATGCACCATGATATTGACACCATAGAGCGTATGGAGATAATCCGCGACCTGCGCCTCGGCGAATTTGACGTTCTTTGCGGAATAAACCTTTTGCGTGAAGGACTGGATATTCCGGAAGTCAGCCTTGTGGCAATCTTGGATGCAGATAAAGAGGGCTTCCTTCGCAGCGAAACCTCGCTTATCCAGACTATAGGCCGTGCGGCGAGAAACGCCGAAGGCAAGGTTATTATGTATGCGGATACCGTTACCGAAAGCATGGAGCACGCAATCCGTGAAACGGAACGGCGCCGTAAAATTCAGGATGAATACAATAAAGAGCACGGCATAGTTCCCAAAACCATAAAGAAGGATGTTCGCGACATAATAGAAATATCCAGCCACAAAAGCGACGACAAAGGCGGGCGCCGCATGAGTTACCGTGAAACAGAAGAGGAAATAAAGAGGCTTACCGCAGAGATGAAGGCAGCTTCAAAGATACTTGAATTTGAGCACGCGGCGTATCTGCGCGACAGAATAAAGAAGCTGCGCGAGCAAATGGAGGATGTACAGTATGAATCAAAATTCCATAGTCATAAAAGGCGCAAGGGAACACAATCTTAAAAACATTGATCTTGAAATTCCAAGGGACAAGCTTGTTGTGTTTACCGGACTTTCGGGTTCGGGAAAAAGTTCGCTTGCGTTCGATACGATTTTTGCCGATGGTCAGCGCCGGTATATGGAAAGCCTTTCTTCATATGCACGGCAGTTTCTCGGTATGATGGAAAAGCCGGATGTGGATTCCATTGACGGGCTTTCTCCAGCAATATCCATTGACCAAAAGAATACAAGCAAAAACCCGCGCTCCACCGTCGGAACAGTTACGGAAATCTACGATTATCTCCGCTTGCTCTATGCGCGAATCGGCGTGCCCCATTGCCCCGTCTGCGGCCGTGAAATAAAACAGCAG
Source organism: Oscillospiraceae bacterium (assembly GCA_004556975.1). Taxonomy (GTDB): domain Bacteria; phylum Bacillota; class Clostridia; order Oscillospirales; family Ruminococcaceae; genus UMGS1668. The sequence continues at coordinate 11,488 of SFFD01000001.1, forward strand.
ACGGTTGATCAGATTGTGGACAAAATCATGGAGCTGCCCGAGGGCACGAAGATACAGCTTCTTGCTCCCGTAATAAGGGGAAGGAAAGGCGAGCATATAAAAGAGCTTGACGCTGCGCGCCGCAGCGGCTTTGTACGCGCGCGCATTGACGGAAGCGTATATGACCTTTCGGAGGATATAAAGCTTGATAAAAATAAAAAGCACACAATCGAAATAATAGTTGACCGCCTTATAATAAGGCCGGACATTGCATCCCGCCTTACGGACTCTATTGAAACGGTTATGGCGCAAAGCGGGGGTCTTGCCGTTGTGAATGTAATCGACGGCGAAGATATGCTTTTTTCACAGAACTACGCATGCCCGGAACACGGAGTTTCCATTGAGGAGCTCACTCCGCGAATGTTTTCTTTCAACAACCCCTTCGGCGCATGTGAAAAATGTACGGGACTGGGCGTTTTTATGCGTGTTGACCCAAACCTTGTAATTCCAAATAAAAACCTTTCCATACGCGAAGGAGCTATTCACGCCAGCGGTTGGTTTTATTACGAAGGGGGCATTGCCCAGAACTATTATGACGCTTTGGCGGAAGAATACGGGTTCTCTTTGGATGTTCCTGTAAAAGATCTTCCAAAAGAAGCGCTGGATGTGATTCTTTACGGAACAAAGGGCAAAAAGCTTAAGGTTCGGCGCGAAAGCGACAGTATGCACGGTTATATTACCACCGATTTTGAAGGCGTCATCAACAATCTTGAGCGCCGTTTCCGTGAAACGAACAGCGAATGGATGAAGGAAGAAATTGCGCAGCAAATGCGCACGGTGGATTGTCCGGAATGTCACGGCGAACGTCTTAAAAAGATTTCTTTGGGCGTAACCGTTGCCGGGAAAAATATAAGCGAGTTTTCAAAAATGTCCGTAAAGCAGGCGCTTGACTTTGTAGAGAATATGCAGCTTTCCGAAAGGGATAAGATGATTTCTCACCTTATTTTGAAAGAAATCCGGTCGCGCCTTGGATTCTTGAAAAACGTGGGATTGGAATATCTCACTCTTTCCCGCGGTGCTTCCACTCTTTCCGGCGGAGAAGCTCAGAGAATCCGCCTTGCTACGCAGATAGGTTCTTCGCTTATGGGCGTTTTGTATATACTTGATGAGCCCAGCATAGGCCTTCACCAAAGGGATAATGAAAAGCTCATTGCAACGCTTAAACGTCTGCGGGACCTTGGCAATACCGTAATAGTCGTTGAACATGACACCGATACAATGCTTGCTGCCGACCATATTGTGGATATAGGGCCGGGAGCGGGTGTTCACGGCGGGAACGTTGTATGCTCCGGAACGGTGCAGGATATAATAAACTGCAAGGAGTCGATAACCGGCGCCTACCTTTCCGGAAGGAAGAAAATCGAAATTCCAGAACAGCGACGTCCCGGCAACGGCAAAAAAATCGTTGTTCGCGGCGCTTATGAAAACAATCTTCGTCACATTGATGCAGAATTCCCCCTTGGAACTTTCTGCGTTGTTACGGGCGTTTCAGGTTCAGGAAAAAGTTCACTTGTGAACGAGATACTTTATAAAACCCTTGCAAGGGATCTTAACGGCGCAAAATGCATTCCCGGAAAATGCGAAACGGTTGAAGGTGAGGAAAACCTCGACAAGGTCATCTGTATTGACCAGTCGCCCATAGGGCGCACGCCGCGATCCAATCCGGCGACATATACGGGGGTTTTTACGGATATACGCAATCTGTTTGCTGAAACTGCAGAGTCAAAAGCCCGTGGATATAACTCCGGCAGATACTCTTTCAATGTAAAAGGGGGCCGCTGCGAAGCCTGCGAAGGCGGGGGAATCATTGAGATTGAAATGCATTTTTTACCCAATATTTTTGTTCCGTGCGAGGTTTGCAAGGGCAAACGCTATAACCGTGAAACGCTGGAAGTGCATTACAGGGACAAGAATATAAGCGATGTACTCAACATGACCGTCGAAGAGGCCGTATCATTTTTTGAAAATGTGCCTAAAATCAGGCGCAAGATAGAAGTGCTGCAGGAAGTCGGACTTGGTTATGTGACTCTCGGTCAGTCGGCGACGACTCTTTCCGGAGGAGAAGCCCAGCGCGTGAAGCTTGCGACGGAGCTTTCCAAACGCCCTACGGGAAAAACGGTATACATTCTTGACGAGCCGACCACAGGTCTTCATACCGCGGACGTTCACAAGCTTATTGATGTTCTGCAAAAGCTTGTGGATGGCGGAAACACGGTAATTCTTATAGAGCATAATCTTGACGTAATCAAGGTTGCGGATTATATTATCGACCTTGGACCGGAGGGCGGCGACGGCGGCGGAACGGTTGTAGTTGCCGGCACGCCGGAAGAAGTTGCCGCATGCGAAAAATCTTATACGGGACAGTTCCTTAAACCGATTCTGGAACAGAAAAAGTAATTAAATGAAGCAGAAAGCCATAAAAAAGTGACTTTCTGCTTTTATTTTTTAAAATTTTGTTCAAAAGCCTGTAAAAACGTCAAAAAATATGTTATGATAAATTAACAATATATAAAAAGGAGAGAACTCCATATGTCCGAACAGATAATTTTCAAAAATCAGGCTTTCGGTGGCTTCAATAAAGAGGAAGTCCTTAAATATATAGATTCACTCAACGCAAAACATACGGAGGAGCAGGAAAAAACCAATGCGGAGGCAGCTAATCTTTCCGATCAGGTGACCGACCTTAAAATTAAAGTTGAGGACGGCGAAAAAAGCTTTAACGAGCTGATGAACGCCTATAACGAAATGCGCGAGCACTACATTATGCTCAAAACCCGTTGCGATAATCTTGAAAGTGAAAATGCAAAACTTAAAACCCGCTGCGAAATTGCGGAAAAGGAGCTTTGCATAGAAAAGGAACTCAATAAACAGCTTGAAGACAAGATTGAGCAGGAACGCCAAAAAGCCGATGAGCATGCGGATGAAGAAAAACGCTTTGTTGCAGCCATGACCGAAATGGGGAATTCCGCAAGAGTTATGCTCAACGGAGCAAAGAACAATGCTCAAAGCATAATAAACTCTGCTCAGGCTTCGGCAGAAAGCATAAATGCGGAAATCGACAGCTTTTGCACCGAGCTTGAAAAGACAAAAGCGTTTATGCAGGATTCTCTTTCTGTGCTCACCCAGCGCCTTGAGTACATAGGCAAAACCGCTGCCGCGGCTAAAATCACTTCGGACTGTAAAACAGCCAAATGTGATGAAATACAGAACGAGTATGAAAAAATGGTAACCGAAGCCAACGGCAAGGTGGAAGCCTTCAAAAACCGCTTTTTTCAGTGACCCGCCGCAGCCCGTAACAGAGTTTCAAAGCGCAGCGGGCGGCACAGAAGGCGGTAATCAAAACACGGCTTGCCAAAAGTCTCGGCAGCTTGTGCCGAGGCCGGCGGCAAAAATAGTTCTTAAGCGAAAGAAAAGCTTCGCCGAAGAAATTAAAAGCCTGATAAAAGCGATAATAGAAAAATTTTAAAAACAGCGCCGAATGAAATATTTCGGCGACTGTTTTTACAGGAGGAAAACGGTGAAATTCAGCATAAGACCAATCAGATTGAGCGATGCAGAGGGAATTGCTGCATTGCGCAGCCAGCCGGAAATTGCAGAATATACTCTTTCGCTTCCTTCCACGCGCATCGAGCGCACGGAGGAGTTTATAAAAGGGCTTGACGCAAACAGCCATATATTCGTTGCGGTGACAACGCTTCCCGGCGGAAGCGAAAAGGTTATCGGCATGGCGGGGCTTACTGCCGAAAAAAATCCGCGGATGCGCCACTGCGGCGGCATAGGAATAATGGTGGATAAGGACTGTTGGGGAATGGGCGTCGGCTCCGCGCTTATGGAAAAGCTGCTTGATATGGCGGATAACTGGCTTATGCTTGTGCGCGTGGAGCTTACCGTTTATTCCGATAACGAGCGTGCAATTCATCTTTATGAGAAATACGGCTTTGTAAAAGAGGGAATGAAGCGCAAGGCTGCCATAAGCTGCGGGCAATATAAAGATGAAATAATTATGGCAAGAATCAAAGACTTTGATTAAGGAGAAAATATGGATAAACTTAAAATATCCTGCCCTTGCCTTTTTGGCTTGGAAAGCGTTCTTTCGGGAGAGATGAAACGCATGGGCGCGGAAAATATAACTGCGGAGGACGGCCGCGTTACTTTTGAGGGCACCTTTGAAGACGCCGCCCGCGCAAACCTTCGCCTGCGCACGGCGGAGCGCGTGCAGATAATTGTTGCGGAATTTACCGCAAGAACATATGAAGAACTTTTTCAGGGAACGCTTGCGGCGCCGTGGGAAGAATTTATCGGGCGCAAGGACGCTTTTCCGGTAAAAGGCAGAACGGTTAAAAGCCAGCTTTACAGTATGTCCGACTGCCAGTCTATTATAAAAAAGGCGGTTGCAAAGCGTCTTGAAAGCGTATATCATCAAAGCTGGTTTGATGAAACCGGCTCTACAATTCAGATACAGTTTATGCTTCTGCGCGACAGGGCAATGCTTTTGCTTGATACTTCGGGAATAGGCTTGCACAAGCGCGGCTACCGCCGCAATTCCGTGGAAGCGCCTATCAAGGAAACCATTGCCGCGGGCATTGCCGACCTTGCCCATGTGTATCCAGACAGCGTTGTGTGCGACCCCATGTGCGGCAGCGGCACGCTGATGATAGAATCCGCGCTTAAAGCCATGAACATTGCTCCGGGAATAAACCGCCACTTTGCGGCAGAGCAATGGGGCTGCTTTCCGGCGGATGTATGGCAGCGCCAGCGCAGCGCCTGCCTTGACGAGATAAACCGCGACGCGCCTTTTGAAGCCTTCGGTTCCGACATTGACCCGGAGGCAGTGCGCCTTACCGTTGAAAACGCTTCCAATGCGGGTGTTGCAAACAGAATTCATGTGCAGCAGCTCGATATGCGCAAATTTGAATTTCCCGAGGCGGAACGCCGCTTGATTATGCTTTGCAATCCGCCATACGGCGAACGAATACTCGATATAAAAGAAGCGGAGGAGCTTTACCGTGCTCTCGGAAAGCTTTGCGAGCCGGCGCCGGGCAGAAGCTTCAATATAATTTCGCCCCATGACGAATTTGAGTCGCTTTTCGGCAGAAAAGCCGACCGCCGCCGCAAGCTTTATAACGGCATGATAAAATGTCAGCTTTATATGTATTTCAAATAGGCGAAAACATGAATTTTAATAAAAAGACAGCCGTGCTCATTTTGAGCACGGCTGTTTAAAATCCGGAACAATCAGTTATCAACAATCTCCATAACCGCTTTTGTTACTGCAAGGGCGGTTTTTTGTATATCCGCTTTGTCAATAAGACTTTCGAGCTCCAGCGGGTTAGAGACAAATCCAACTTCAAGCATAACAGCGGGGCAAAGGGTAAGCCGCGTTACGGAATAATAGTCCTGTTTGGAACCCTCGTTATCGCGGCGCGTTGCAGCAGAGATATAATCCACCAGTTTCTGTGAAAATTCGGCAGACTCGTCATAGTGATAATACACTTCCGTTCCGCACCAAAGGTTTGCGTCGGCATTTTCCGCAACGGAGTTTGCATGACAGCATATGTAAACGTCGACAAAAGCTTCTCTTGCGGGGTCCGTCCTTCCGTATGTATCAAGCTTGCTTCCGTCAGAAACGAGCAACACGATTTTTGCGCCAAGGCGTTCCAAGCTTTCCGCAATGGTCATTGTGTTGGCAAGGTTGATTTCGGCTTCGTTCACGCCATATTCGCCGGCGGGACTGAGTGCGCCCGGGTCGGGTCCGCCGTGACCGGAGCACACCGCAACCGTTATTCCCGAAAGAGGTTTTTCAAGGTCGCCGGAAAGTACGGGCTGTTTTTTGAGCACCACGGTTAACGTTCCGGATTCTTCGTCAGTCTGAATGTCCCATCCCCAAAGGGTATGCTTTGCAAGCACCGCAACGGTAATTGTACCGTCTTTGTTATCTATTGGATTTACAATATAGAACAATTCAGATTCCCTGTCTATGGAGCCAAAGTCGCTGTAAACGGTGTTATAAAGGGTAAGCCGCAGCTTTTTGCCGTCAATTTCGCCTTTGAACGCAGGAATATTTGTGCAGGAAAGGCGAAGCAGTTCATAATTTTCGCCGGTTTCGCGTTTTACGGCGGTAACGGTATTTTGGATATCCCCGTTACCTGTAACGGGAATGCTGTGCTCTTTTTTGATGTACCCGCCCATGGCAAGACCGTACCAATCGTCGGTCTCGTCAACAACATAGTCGGCACATCCGGTGCGAAGCGTTGCGGTAAAGTTTCCGGTGGTTTCCGGCGACGGTTCGATTCCGGCAAGGTTACAGCTGGCACGAATTGCAAGCCTTGCACTGTCGCCTACGGCAAAAACCTCGCCGGCGCTGTTATAGTTTTTTGTTTCTCCGTTATAAATAAGCGTATAAAAAACCTGACCAAGAGAGGTTACCTCGCCGGAAACAAATTTGTCCTCCGGAATAACAACTTCCGCTTTAAATTTTGCGGGGATACCGGGGTCGGCGGCCGCCACTTGAGAAAGCAATATGCTTTTTCCCGCAATATTGGCATAAACCTTGCCTCCGCTTGGGCCTATGCAGGTTATGGTCACGGCTTCATCGGGTCGCGCAGAAAGAGAAGATGCCGGAGAAAGCGATGAAAGACGGGATGTCTTTCCGCTTGTTTCGGAACCTGTACTGCGCTTTACAGTGATGCGGCGCACGCTGTCACCTTGAGAAAAAGTATAAGTTGCGCCTTTTTTGGGGGCGTCCACCGTTACGGCAAAAAGTCCGCTTGTTCCGGTGCGTTCTATTTCAGCCCCATCCATATACAGCTTTTTGCCCGGGTCGGAAGTTCCGAAAATTGTGTATTTGTATGTTTCGACAGTAATTGAAGAGGAGGTGGGACGGGTGATGGCAAATTTTTTTGAGATAGAAAAATCTGCGTATTCGTCAAGAGTTTTGCTGTCAAACGCGTTTACAAGATAACTTGCGCTGCCGTTTGCATTGTTTTTAAGCGCTTTGTAATCGTATGCGCAAAAACCTGTTTTGTGAAGGCTGTTGACAAGATATTGATTATTTAGTTCATATGGGTCGCCGAAAAAATCGCCTCTGCTTACCGGAACAAGCACCCTTGAAAGATCGTTTACGGTAAATATCAAAGCATCGGAAAAATCAGACTCAAGCTTGTCCAGATAGTTTTCATAGCCGGTTTCCGAATATGATGAACAAAGGTTTTCTGCAAACATCACACGAAAACAGCCGGAGGAATAAAGCTCAAAGGCACTTTTCGTTGCGTCTTCGCTTCCAAAGGGCAGGAAAAGTCCTGCCTTTTCGCCAAGGGCTGAAAGATTTTCTTCTGTGGCTTCCGGGGCGGGAATGAGAATATATTCAAAATCTTTTGCAAAAAGCGCGGCGGAGGAATCACTGCGGCAAAGCGCAAAAAGCCGGATTCCGTCTGTCGAACTTAAAAGACTGTCTATATAACCTTCAGAATATCCGTTGCGGCAGTCAACCAAAATTCCGTCAAAACCGTTTTCCGAAGCAAAAGCGGCCGCTTCATAGGCGGCAACGCCGTCGCCGGCTTTAAGAACAAAAAATTTATCAATATTTTCTGCGGCAAAGGCACAAACAGAAATCAGGATTACAGCTGCGCCGGCAAGGATTAAGGAAAATATCTTTTTCAAATTTTAAAATCCTCCGGATTAAATTGCTGAATTTCGGGGGAAATAGGCTTCGGCTTTCTTAAAAGAGGGTCATACGTGAACGAAAGGCAGGAAAAACCTTTTTCTACAACTCCTTTCTTTTTGCAAAGAACGTTTTTGCCGTCTGATGAAAGATAGCCTTTTTCGCAGTATTCGCACCTGGGTTCAATATTTTTATCAAAAAAATTTTTCACAAAAGCGCCTCCCTTTCCCTTTATATCTAATATTATAGCAAACAAAAAGTCGCTTTTCTATAACAAAATGTGACTTTTTTATGCTTAATAAGAATAATAATACCCAATTTTGCTTTTTATTGCGCAATTATTTCTGCTTTTTTCCGACGTTTTGCCAAAAGCTCTTTAAAAGTGGTTCGGATTCGCTTTTAGGAGGAACAAAAGAAAGCAAGAACAGCGACGCCATGCAAAGAAGGCTTACGGCAACCGGTGCGGATGCGGAAAGCACCGTTTCAATATTGCTGCCCTGAACGGAAAAGGCGGCGGCGGTTTCTCCGGATATAGAAAAAAACGTACGCAGCAGCACGGCGGATAAGGCCGCTGTTATCGGGCGGGAAACAAGAAAGGGAAGAAGGGGAACGCGGCTTTCTTCGGTAGCGGCGGCAACTTGAAGCATTACCGAAATGCCGGAAAATGCAGAAATTGCTCCGGCAGTGACTATTGCGGCGCTGCCGCCGATTGCGCCGCAGGCGGCGCAGCCTGCCGTAACTTCAAAAAATCCGGCAAAAATTGCTTTATATAGGGGCGAAGTACAGATATGCGTAAAAAAATACCCCTGCTCGCAAACGCCGAGGGCGCCGCAGGCAATTATAATAAAGGCGCACATTCTGAAACAGCTTTCCGCCGCAGAGCTTACGGATTCTATTATGCAGGCGGAACTGCTGCTTCGCGGCGGTGCTTTAAGTAAAGACGGCGGTGCTTTTTTGCAAAAAAAAGCACCGGATGCGGCAATAACTGCGCCGGAAAAGAGCTGTGCAAAAAAAAGCATAAGGCCTGCCTTTATGCTTCCAAGCATTGCGCCGCCCACCGCCGCAATAAGAAACGGCGGCCCGGGATTCACACAAAAAGTCAGCATCCGCGCACCGGTTTTTTGCGTTAAAGTACCGCATAAAACCGAATCGTTTATGCATTTTGCCGCGGCGGGGTAACCGCCGATTGCGGCGGCAAGCAAAATTCCGCCGGCGCTTTCGGGAAGTTTCAAAAACTTTGTAACAGGGCGCAGCGTAGCTGAAAAGAAATCTGCGGCGTAACTTTTGCAAATAAAAACCGAAAGCGCCATGAATGGAAAAAGAGACGGAATCACGGCGCCGGAACAAAGCAAAAGCCCGCGGCGAATTCCATTGGAAAGAGCGCCGCTGTTAAAAAGCAAAACTATTCCGAGACCACCTGCGCAAATAGCGGTAAAAAAATTTTTTCTTTTCAAAAAAATCCAGCTTTCGTAAACTAAGTTTTGCACCGCTTGATAGAAAAGGTGCAATATGCTAAAATATATGAAGAAACTTTAGTTAATAGAAAGGGGAAACCTTGTTGAAAAAGATAATTGCTTCAGTTTTGGCTGTTCTGATACTTTTTACGGCCTGCGGAAAAGAAACAGTAGGAACAGACTATGATTTTTCTTCGGTAATTGATGAAACCGTAAGGCAGGTGGTAAATGCAGCGCCCAGCCCCATGCATGACAGCATATACGGCGAATGGTCGGTTATAAATGCGGCAATATGCAATGCGGATGTTCCCCAAAGCTGGTTTGACGCATATTACGAAAACCTTTGTGCGGTGCTTATGGATTCGGACGGCGTGCTTAGTGCAACCAAAAATACCGAATATTCAAGAACAATAATAGCGCTTTCCGCAATCGGAAAAAATCCCTCAAACACCGCAGGATATGACCTTTTTGCTCACTATATGACCATTGATGAAATTTCAAAACAGGGTATTTCCGGTGTGATATTTGCGCTTATTGCTCTTGACTGCAAGGATTATCCCCTGCCAAAAGATTCCGACGTTACACGCGAAGACCTGATAGACTACATACTTGAAAAAGAATATGACGGCGGCGGCTGGGCAATAATCGGCGATACCGCCGACGTTGACATTACGGCGCAGGTTTTACAGGCGCTTGCTCCTCATACCGATGATGAAAAAGTTGCCGCCGCTGTGGAACGTGCAATAGCGCTGCTTTCCGCGCGCCAAAACGATGACGGCGGTTTTTATGCCTGGAAAGGGATAAACTCGCAGACTACGGCGCAGGTGATAATAGCGCTTACGTCCCTTGGAATCAATCCGCGAACGGACGAGCGCTTTATTAAAAACGACGGATGGACCGGATCTTTCATTATGAAATATTATCTTAATGACGGAAGCTTTTGCCATACAATAGGAAACGGTTCGGACCCTATGGCCACAGACCAGTGCCTTCAGGCACTTATTTCAATAAAAATGCTTGATAACGGTCAAGGATCTTTTTACGATTTCACATAAAGAAAAAAAGGGAGCACAGCTCCCTTTTTGTTGCACAGCTTATTTTTTATTGGGATTTTTAGGACGCTTTTTGCGAACGGTATAGCCCATTTGACCGAGCTTTTTGCCTTGAGCAAAATATTCACCGTGTGAATAAAACATAACACCGGCTTTACGAAGATCAAGCTTGCCTTTGTCGTCAATATATTTTTCGTCGACATCTACGGCAACAATTTCAGCAATGAACATATCGTGACTTCCAAGCCGCTTTATTTCTTTGACTTTGCATTCAAGAGAAACGGGACTCTGGTCAATAATCGGCGCTTTTACTGCGGAAGCCGCCACAGGAGTCAGCTTCATTTCGGCAAACTTATCCGTGTCTCTTCCGGAACGGACGCCGCAAAAATCCGCGGCACGGGTAAGTTCGGCAGTAGTTACATTTATACAAAATTCCATATTCTCTTCAATTATATGATGGCTCCATCTTTCCGGACGGATTGAAACATATGTCATGGGCGGAACGGAGTTGATAATTCCTGTCCACGCGACGGTAAGAACATTAGGATTTTCCGCAGTGCCGCATGTCACAAGAGCCGCCGGAGCGGGTGCAAGCAGAGTGCCTGGCTTCCAAACTTGTTTTGACATAATACCCTCCTAAAATGCAATATGAAATTAAACAATATTTATATATATAATTATAACATTATTCCGACGCCTTATCAAGACGGTAAGGCTGCGGTAAAAAGAAAAGGGGCAAAAATGACAAAATATATTTTCATCGACCTTGATGAAACTCTGCTTGATTTTAAAAGGGCAGAAAAGGAAGCGGTTGCAAAGGCGCTGGAGCATTTCGGAATTGAAGATAAGGAAAGTACCCTTGCGCTTTACAGCAAAATTAATCTTTCACAATGGAAGCTGCTTGAGCAGCAAAAGATTACCTTGCCGGAGGTTAAAAGCCGCCGCTTTGAACTGCTTTTTAAAGAACTCGGCTGCGATGCTTCGCCGGAATCTGCCGCAGAATATTATGAGGAATGTCTCGGCGACGGAGCATATGCGCTTTCCGGTGCGGAAGAGGCGCTTAAATCCCTTCTTTGCAAAGGTCATCGCCTTTTTTTGGCGTCCAACGGAACGCGAAGGGTGCAGGAACGCAGGCTTGAAAAAACAGGTTTAGGAAAATATTTTGAAAAGGTGTTTGTTTCGGAAGAGATAGGATTTTTCAAGCCAGATTCGCGGTATTTTGAAGCATGCTTTTCACAGATAAGCGGCTTTGACAGATTAAAAGCGGTGATGGTCGGCGACAGCCTTTCTTCCGACATAACGGGCGGCATAAATGCCGGTATCGAAACTGTATGGCTAAACCGTTTTGGAGAGAAAAACGAAAGCGCAATTCAACCGGATTACGAAATTTCCGATATTTCGGAATTGCCCGGATTGATTGAAAATATTTGAAAAATACAGCGGAACTTTACCGCTGTATTTTTTTATTTTTCCCGGGAAAAATATTTCGGGTGAATTAAATGAACGGATATAAAAAGAACATGATTATTTTTACGGCGGGCGCTGCCGGATATACTCTTCTTGAGGTGCTCTGGCGCGGTCACAGCCATTGGAGCATGGCTGCCGCAGGCGGAATTTCACTTTTACTGCTTTCAAAAGTATTTCACAAGCTTGCCGCCGCGCCGATATATTTTAAATCAATAATCGGCGGAGGAATTATAACTATTATTGAATTTTGCTTCGGCGCTGTGTTTAATCTCGGACTTGGAATGCATGTCTGGGATTATTCGGGAGTGAAAGGCAATATTTTGGGGCAGATTTGTCCGCTTTATACAGTGCTCTGGTGCCTGGTATGCGCGCCGGTATCTTATTTTCAGCAAAAAATCGAGGAAGGCAAAATAAAATTTACCAAAAAAGCGCTGCCGTAAAAACGAATATGAGCCGGCTTTAAGGCAAAAATAACAGCGAGGTGAAAACTTGATGGATAAGGATAAAAAAGAGCTTCCCTTAGGGTTTGGGATGGCGCTTGCGCAGGACCCTAAAGCAATGCGCTACTTCGCGTCGCTGTCTCCTATGCAGCAGGAACGTGTTATCACACAGATACACACTATCGGCTCGAAGCAGGAAATGCGTCATTTTGTGGAATCCATGCGGAATGCGGATTCGGGGCGGATTGAAACGCTTTGAAATACGGGCTCTTTCGGCAAAGCGGAACGGTGCTTTGCCGCAGGTTACATATCACCCCTTTATGATACTCGGAATAAAATGGAATATCAGAAAGGAGGATACATATGCCAAAAGAAAATCCTTGCTTTTTTCTTGGAGCAAACAGCCCAAAAGGATTTTATTCAAAGTTTGATCAGCTTTTTAATTATGAAAACGGCTGCCGGTGCGTATTGATAAAAGGCGGCCCCGGAACGGGAAAATCCACGGTGCTCAAAAAAATCGCAGAGGCGCTTAACAATAAAGGTATGAGCACGGAACTTATATATTGCACGGCGGATACAGATTCCCTTGACGCGGTCATTACAGAGGACTGTAAATTTTCAGTGCTTGATGCGACGCCTCCGCATGCGGTTGAACCGAAATATCCGGGCGCTTATGAAGAAATACTGGATCTTTCATCTTGCTGGAACAAAGATATGCTCAAAAACAATGCGGAAAGAATTCGGAAGCTTTTTAACCTTAACAGAGAGCTTCACGCCGGGGCAAAAAAATATATTTCTGCGGCGGCAGAACTTTTGGAGGAAGCCGCACGCTTTTCTATGGAAACGCTTTTGCCGGAAAAAATAATCCGCACGGCAAGCCGTATTTGCATAAAAGAATTCGGAAAAAAACGCCGCTGTCAGGGCAGCGAAAAACTGCGCTTTTTAAGCGCTGTTACTGACAAAGGAATTTTTATGCTTAACAATACGCCAAAAACTTTCTGCGACAAAATATACGTAATTGAGGACGACTGCGGCGCGGCTTCGCGCATATTTATAAATACAGTTCGCCGCATGGCGCTTGATTACGGCTTCAATATAATAACCTGCCGCTGCGGAATATTCCCCGGCGAGAAAAATGAACATATATTCATTCCTGAAATTCGTCTTGGATTTATGACATCAAACCGGCGGCATCCTGTTTTGGCGCAGCCTTATCGCGTTATTCATGCGAAACGCTTTTCAAATGAAAAGCAAGGCGGAAAAAACAAACTTCGGATTCGCTTTAATTTACGAACCGCATCGGAACTTTTAGGCGAAGCTTCCTCATGCATAAAAGAGGCAAAAGCAGTTCACGACGAGCTTGAAAAGGAATATATTTCAGCAATGGATTTTGAAGCGGTCAACAGAAAAACAGAAGAATTTTTAAGCACGCTGTAAAAAGCAGACGTCCGCCTAAATAATTCGGGCGGGCGCCTGTTTTTTACGAATAAGGATTTTTATTGAGTCAATATTAAAAATATAAAATTGTACACAGAGGGATATATGATGTTCAAATTTTCAGGGTTTTCTCAAAAAGCGAATGCCGCGGTCAATTACGCCATTGCCGAAGCTTCAAGTCTTGGTCACTGCTTTGTAGGAAGCGAGCACCTTCTTTGGGGAATTGTAAAAGAGGGTTCTTGCTTTGAACTGCACAGCCTTATAAAATGCGGAATAAACAGCGATGCAATTACGGAAAAACTGCTTTCAACGATAGGAAGGGGAATAAAAACAAACCTTTCACCTACGGATTTAACTCCGGTCTGCAAACGGATTCTTGAAAATACGGTTAATGACCGGCGCATTTACGGCGCGGCGGCAGATATCAATAACATTATTGCTTCTATTTTGAAAGAGCAGAATTGCACGGCGGTAAAATATCTTGAAGCGTTTGGGTGCGATAAAGAGGCGCTTTTTCATGAAATTTGCACAGCAGGGCAAAGCTTTTCGTCTGATTTTTCCGTAAAAGAACGGCAGCGTGCGCAAAAAACGCCCAATCTTGATAAATTCAGCCGTGATCTTACAAAGCTTGCCAAAGAAGGCGCATTGGATCCGGTTATCGGGCGGGATAAGGAACTTTGCAGAGTTATGCAGATTCTTTCGCGAAGAACAAAGAATAACCCTTGCCTTATCGGTGAAGCCGGGGTTGGCAAAACCGCTGTGGCGGAGGGAATTGCTGCCCTTATTGCGGAAGGCAGGGCACCGGAAAATATAAAAACACACAGACTTTGTGCCCTTGACCTTTCGGCTATGGTGGCCGGAGCCAAATACCGCGGTGATTTTGAGGAACGGATAAAATCCGTGCTTGACGAAGTTACCCGCTGCGGAAATGTGATACTTTTTATAGATGAGGTGCACACAATTGTGGGCACAGGTTCGGCAGAGGGCGCCGTGGACGCTTCAAATATACTGAAACCGCAGCTTGCAAGAGGAGAAATCCAGGTAATAGGCGCAACCACAATAGAAGAATACAGACGGTTTATAGAAAAAGATTCGGCGCTGGAACGCCGCTTTCAATGCGTAATGATTGAAGAACCTTCGCAGGATGCGGCTGTGGGAATCCTGAAAGGAATACGCGAAAAATACGAATCTTTTCACAGGGTAAAAATTTCAGACGAAGCAGTTGAGGCTGCCGTGGGTCTTTCCGTAAGATATCTTACGGAAAGACGCCTTCCGGACAAAGCGATAGACCTTATGGATGAAGCGTGCTCAAAAAAAGCAATATCAAAAATAGGAAAAACGTCTGATGCTCAAGCGGGATTTAACGGTACGGTAAGTGCAAATGACGTTGCCGATGTGCTAAAACTCTATACGGGAATTTCTGCCGGGGAATTTTCTTTGGATGAAAGCAGGCGCCTGATGAAACTTGAGGAAGTTATTAAAAATAGGGTAATCGGTCAGGAAAAAGCAATTTCTGCCGTGGCAAGGGCTGTTCGCCGCAATCGTGCGGGTCTTCGCGAACCGCGACGGCCGGTGGGAGTTTTTCTTTTCACCGGGCCAAGCGGAGTGGGAAAGACGGAGCTTGCGAAAGCTATTGCAGAAGCGCTTTTCGGGGATGAAAAAGCACTTTTGCGCTTTGATATGAGCGAGTATAACGATAAATCTGCGGTGAACAAGTTAATAGGCTCTCCTCCGGGATATGTGGGGTATGACGATGGCGGAAAGCTTACCGAAGCCATCCGCAGGCATCCGTATTCCGTGGTTCTCTTTGATGAGATTGAAAAGGCGGATTCGGGAATTTATAATCTTTTTCTGCAGCTTATGGATGACGGATTCCTTACGGATTCTCAGGGAAGAAAGGCCAATTTCCGTAACAGCGTAATAATAATGACATCCAATATCGGTTCGGAAGCAATAAACGGGAAAGGCTGCATAGGATTTTGTTCAAACGAATATTCTTTCGGTAAAGCGGTGCATGTCGAAATGAAAAAAATCTTTTGCCCTGAATTTATAAACCGTATTGACGAAACGGTGGTGTTCAACCGCCTTGATTTTTCAGCTGCCGTAAAAATTGCGGAAAAATACTACAAAAAACTGGCGGAACGCGCCGCAGTTTCCGGAATAGAGGTAAGTTTTTCAGATGAAGTAATTGTTTCTGCGGCAAAAAACGGCTTTGACCCGGAAAAGGGCGCGCGCCCGCTTGAAAGATATATAAGCGAAACAGCCGAAGACCCGATATCGGAAATGCTGCTTTCCGGCAGTCTGATACGGGGAGAAAAAGTCCTTTGCGATATCGATGGGAATGGAAAAATGATATTCAAAAAGGAAACTCCTTTGTTGCAAAACGCTTGACATTTTTATAAGAATGGAACATAATATGTAATGACATAAATCGCAGGCATAGTTCATCGGTAGAACGGTCGCTTCCCAAGCCACAAAGGCGGGTTCGATTCCCGTTGCCTGCTCCAATAACCAAACCGTTTTTTGACTTTGCGGCAAAAAACGAAACAGTAAATACAAAGCCGGAGAGAAATCTCCGGCTTTGTATATTTGCGCAGGAAATACGCCGCTTTAAATAAGCTCATAAGCTTTTGTATTGAATTTTTACATATGCGGTGTTATAATGCAAAAACACCCTTGCAAAGGAGCAGCGATGAGCATACTTGACGAATTTGACCCGAACAGCAATCCGCTTTTTACGCCGGAACATATTTACGGAAAAAGAGAAAAAATTGCGGACGTCTGCATAGTTACTTTTCACCACAGGGTGCTTGAAAAAGTGCTGGAGGAATACGCTCCTGCGGCGGCTGCCGCTGCGGCCACCGCAAACGGAAAGGTGAATATATTACCTGCTTGAAAACGGCGGAAAAAAGGTTTTGTTTTATATGAGCCCCATCGGCGCGCCCGCCGCAGGCGCAATTATGCATGAGGTAAATGTGCTTACCGGGGCAGAAAAATTTATAGTGTTCGGAAGCTGCGGCGTGCTTGCGCCGGAAAAGTGCGCGGGAAAAATAATTGTTCCGACGGAATCGTACAGGGACGAAGGATTTTCTTATCACTTCTTTCCGGCAGGGGATTATATAATAATGAAAAACAGCGAAGCCGTCGAAAAACACCTTAAAGCCGGTAAAGTTCCTTATGTTTCCGGCCGTAACTGGACTACCGATGCCATATATCGCGAAACGCCGGATAATATTGCCCGCCATAGAAAAGACGGCTGTATAAGCGTTGAGATGGAAGCGGCGGGTCTTCAGGCGGTGGCAGACTATATGGGAGCAGAGCTTTATATTTTCTTTTTCGGCGGAGATATTTTGGGCGAAAGCTGGGATATTGGAAATATGGGCGGCGAAAAGGAAAAAGAACGGCAACACGGGCTTTTTGATATTGCGATGGGCTTTGCCGCGGAAATATAGCTGTATTTTCCAATAACCATAAAATATGATATTAGCAAGCCTGATGAAAAAGCAAAGGTGAAATTATGGAAAACAATAAGATTTTAATACGCATGCTTGAAAAGGAAGAAAAGCCCGAAGCGCTTGAGCTTATATGGGAAGTGTTCAGCCGGTTGAGGCGCCGGACTATTCCCCGGAAGGAATAAGTTCTTTCAGGGAAATACTAGATGACAGCGAATACATAAATGAAAGAGATTTTTACGGAGCCTTTGACGGCGAAAAAATGGTAGGCGTACTCGGAAGGGAAAAACCGCACACATAAATTTCTTTTTTGTTAAAAAAGAATATCACCGTAAAGGCATAGGAAGAAAGCTTTTTGAAGCTATGCTGAACGACTGTGACGAAAAAAGAATAACCGTAAACGCTTCTCCTTATGCGGTAAATATATATAAGCATTTTGGATTTGTTCCTACGGATTCGGAACAGGAAACAAAGGGAATAAAATATACACCCATGGCGCTTGACAGATGAAATAATTTTTTCTTGCACTTGCGCCTTCTTCGTGATAAGATATTTCACATATCAAAAAGAAACGGAAAAGAGTGATATTATGGCAAAGGTTACCCTTGGCTCAACCGGAATCACCGTTGAGCAGAATGCATTCGGCGCACTGCCGGTACAACGTGACAACATGGAAACGGCGGTGAAAATTCTTCGCAAGGCGTACGACGGCGGAATGAGATTTTTCGATACCGCAAGAGCTTATACCGACAGCGAAGAAAAAATCGGCGAAGCTCTTTCTGATGTGCGCGGCAAAATCTATATTGCAAGCAAGACCCATGCAAAGACTCCAAAAGAATTCTGGGCGGACCTTGAAACAACCCTTCACAATCTGCGCACAGATTATCTTGATATTTATCAGTTCCATATGGCGCCGCAGTGTTTCGCTCCGGGCGACGGTACCGGGATGTACGAGTGTATGCTTGAGGCAAAAAAGCGCGGAATGATAAGGCATATAGGAATTACAGCGCACAAAATCGGCGTGGCGCTGGAAGCGGCAAAGTCCGGACTTTATGAAACCCTGCAATTTCCGTTCAGCTATCTTTCCGGCGAACGTGAAATTGAACTTGTGAAAATCTGCAGGGAAAACAATGTGGGATTTATTGCCATGAAAGCGCTTGCCGGCGGACTTATAAACAATTCCGCCGCAGCATATGCCTATATTGCGCAGTTTGATAACGTACTGCCGATTTGGGGAATCCAGCGCATGAGCGAGCTTGACGAATTTTTGAGCTATATGGAAAATCCCCCGGAAATGACGGAAGAAATCAGCAGAATTATTGAAGACGACAAAGCGGCTCTTGCAGGGGATTTTTGCCGCGGATGCGGATACTGTATGCCGTGCCCTGCGGGGATAAGTATTCCCGACTGTGCAAGAATGTCTCTTATGGTGCGGCGCGCGCCATCCGCAGGCTGGCTTGGAGAAAAGATGCAGGAAGAGATGAAAAAGACCGAAAATTGCCTTCATTGCGGCGCATGTATGAAAAAATGCCCATATTCGCTTAACATTCCGGAGCTGCTTATTAAGAATTATGAGGATTATAAAAAAATTCTGGCGGGAGAAATTACGGTTTGATTTATAAAAAAGGCTTTGTGCTGGTTAGCCGCACAAAGCCTTTTTGCTATTCAATTTCAATCAGGGAATGTTCGCCGAAGTCGAGGATATTTCCTGTTTTATAGGCGACCGGCGAACGGAAAATCGGGCCGTCGACGGTAAGTGTGTGATACTCACCGTTTTCGCCGCATACATCTATGCCGCAGCGGGACATTTCCTCAAGCACGCGCTCGTCAATTACTTTGCCGAGCAGGCTTTTCGGCAGCTTTGTGTTGTCTATGGACTTTATAACGCATTTGTAACCCAAGTTGATTATTTCGCGCACATTTTCGGTGCGGTCTGCGTGCCAAAGAGGATACACGGCGGAAAGACCTGCGCTTTTGCAGCGTTCCTCGCCCCAAAGGCGGTGCTCCTCAATGTCAATATCTCCAAAGCAGGCAAATTCCGCACCAAGCTGCTTCGATTTGCGCAGAGCAGATTCCATGGCAAGGTGATATTCAGCACCGGATGACGGAACACAGAGCAGCGGGATTTGCAGCGCGGCGGAATATCGTTTCAACATTTCTTCGTTTGCACCGTGGAAAAATGACCGCCCAGAATCAGGATTAAACATTACCAGCAGCGCCATGGGAATTCCGCCCGCCGCAATGGCTTTGTGCAAAGCAAGGGTGCTGTCCTTTCCACAGCTGTAAGACATAACAAATTTTTTGCCGTTAACTTCCGTGCTCATGCAATCAGTTCTTCCTCAATGAAATATTTCGGGCGGTGCTTTGTTTCAAGGTATGCTTTGCCGATATATTCGCCTATAATTCCGATTGCGGCAAGGTTGGTTCCGCTGCAAAGAAATACACAAGAAATTATCCATCCGGCGGAGCCTTTGAGCACGCCGGCGATGCTCAAAATGAGCATTATGAGCATGGCAAAAAGCGAAAGCCCAACCGTGAGCACGCCCACTCCTAAAATCATTTCAATGGGGCGGGTGCTGAAGGAAGTAATGCCGTTCCAGGCAAGGTCAAGCATTTTTTTGAGCGTATATTTGCTTTCGCCTGCAAGCCGCTCGTGCCTTTCATAGAATACAACGCCGGATTTGTAGCCTATCATCGGCACCATTCCGCGAAGGAAGAGGTTAACCTCTTCAAATTCCGAAAGCGCCTGAATGGCACGGCTGCTCATAAGGCGGAAATCCGCATGATTGAAAATGATTTGAGCACCGAAAAGCCGCATTACTTTATAATAACCCTCTGCGGTAAATCTTTTCATAAACTTGTCGCTGTCGCGCTTATTACGAACGCCGTAAACTATATCGCAGCCGTCATTAAATTTTAATATCATCTGGTCAATGGCGTCAACATCGTCCTGAAGGTCGGCGTCAATGGAAATGGCAGCGTCACAGTGGGGCATTGCCGCCATAAGTCCGGCATAAAGAGCGTTCTGATGACCGCGGTTGCGTGAAAGCTTAAACCCGCAAAATATAGGCTTCTTTTCATGGTATTCTTTGATCATATTCCAGGTATCATCGGAAGAACCGTCGTCCACAAAAAGAATACGGCTTTCTTCGGAAATCATACCCTTGCGCATAAGAGCAAAATATTTGTCTGAAAGAATACGTACGGTTTCGGGCAAAGCTTCTTCTTCATTATAGCAGGGCACTACGGTATAAAGTATCATTTTTGTCACCTGTCTTTCTCAATCAAATCAAGTTCACTTTCATCAAGTTCGCGGCATTGTCCTTCGGGAAGATTTTCAGGAAGGGAAAAGCCGCCTATTGAAATCCGCTTAAGCGCAGTTACTTTTGCGCCAAAACAACCGAACATCCTTTTAATCTGATGATACCGCCCCTCAAAAAGTGTTACGGTGCAGTCGTATTTTCCGCCGAACGCAAGCCCTGCGGGCTTGCATACTCCGTCCGAAAGGGCTACGCCTTTTTCAAAAGCCTCTTTCATCTCCGCCGTCACCGGAATATCAAGGGTTACGGCATAGCTTTTTTTTACGTGCTTTTTGGGCGAAAGTATGCGGTGGGCGAAATCGCCGTCATCGGTTATAATCATAAGGCCGGTGGTATCTTTGTCAAGCCTTCCAGCGGGGAAAAGTCCTTTTCGGAAAAGCTCCGGAGGAACAAGCTCCAAAACGGTATGCTGACTTTCATCCTCTGTGGCGGAAACATAGCCTTGCGGTTTGTTAAGTACAATATATATGTGTTTGTTTTTACTTATTTTATTGCCGTCGAGAAGAATTTCATCGCTTTCGGATACTTTATGGTCAGAAAGCTTTACAACTGCGCCGTTTACTGTTACTTTACCGTGAGAAACGGCGATTTTTGCGTCTTTGCGTGACAAACCGGTTCTGTCCGCTATGTATTTGTCAAGTCGTTCCGCGATAAAGCACTCCTTTCAGGAACCTTTTCGCGCAGGGATTGATTTCCCTTGCAAAAAGGCATAGAATATAATAAATCAAAAACCGAGGTAAAGCAAATTGAAAGATTTAATAAATTTTATAAAAAAGTTTTTTTCGCTTCTTTTTAAAGGCAATTTCAAAGCCTTGTTTATAGAACCTACCGACGACGGCTTTATGCAGTTTTTTCGATATATCTTCGTAGGCGGCGCTTCATTTGTGACGGATTATGCGCTTTTGCACCTGATAACCGAAGTCGGGGTATATTATCTTATTTCAGGAGTTATATCCTTCCTTGCGGGGCTTTGGGTAAACTATGCGCTGTCAAAGCTGCTGGTGTTCCAGAAAAAAACCTCCGGCGCAGAAAAAGCAAAGGAAATGTTTGTTTTTGCCGTTGTTGCCGTAACCGGCCTTGCCATGACGGAGGGACTTATGTGGGTGTTTACAGAAAAGCTTAACTGGTACTATATGATTTCAAAAGCCGTTGCCGCAATTATAGTGCTTTTTTGGAACTTCTTTGCCAAAAAGCTTTTGCTTTACAGAAAATAAAGTCTGCTGACGCCAAAGGTAATAAGGCCCAAAAGGAAAAAAGCAAGCAGGGAAAGCGCAATGTTCCGAATAAAGCATTTTGTGCCGATGAGCTTGCGGTCAATGAAAAAATAAGGGTAGGGCGTATCCTTTCCGTAAATGTTTATTCCGTGAGCCGCCCTTGAAAGGATATATACGGAATATGCCGCAGGCACGGCCAGCCAAGAGAATACGCAGTAAAACGGAAGATTCTTATCGGCAAACAAAAGCCAAAACGCCAAAGAGCCAAGAGGCACAATATAGTGAACGCAAAGATTATTGGGGGTTATGACTCCGCCGGATTTTTCCGCGTCGGTCATTGACTCCCTTTTTATTTTTATTGCAGGATAAAGTATGAAATGATACACAAGAAAAGTAATAACTATTGTGTTTGTAACCGTGTACTGCAAAATGGGGCTGCGCACGGCGCAATAAAAACCGCTTTTCGGCACAAACAGCGAAGCAAGTACACAAAGCTGATACACCAGCACAATAATATTGCTTAAATTTGTATAATATGAAAACAGGTTGTGGCTGTGATTGGGATTTTTCATACATCCGCCGAGAAAAAGTCCGTAAAAAGCAGCAAATATGATAATTATGCTTGAAAGAGCTTCAAAAAGAATCATTTATGAGTTGCCTTCTTATTTTTGTTAGCTTTTTTATTATTCTTGCCAACACTCTTGGGATAATAACGTCCGTTTTTGTCGGCAATATTTTTTGCGCGAAAATCTTCACGAACAAGGCAATTTTCTCCGCTTCCTATAAGGTCGTCGCGGTGAGCTTTGTGAAGCGCCTTGCGCACAAGTCCTGCGTTATCCGGCACAAAATATTGTAAAAGCGCCCGCTGCATGGCTTTCTCTTCCGGGTCGGTGGGCACATATACCTCTTTCATGGTGTATGGGTCGATTCCCGTGTAGAACATACAGGTGGAAACTGTTCCCGGAGTGGGGTAAAAATCCTGCACCTGTTCCGGACGAAGATTGTACTTTTTAAGGAACTGCGCTACGGCGACGGCATCTTTGACGGTGCTTCCGGGATGTGACGACATAAGATAGGGAACAAGGTACTGTTCTTTTTTAGCGGAACGGGTAAGCTCCATAAAGCGGCTTTGAAATTTAAGATATGTTTCAATATGCGGCTTGCCCATAAGGTCAAGAACGCCGGCGCTGCAATGCTCCGGAGCAACCTTAAGATGTCCGCTTACATGATATTTCACCAAATCTTTAAAGAAAGAATCGTCTTTGTCGGCCATTACATAGTCATAGCGTATGCCGGAGCGGATGAAAACCGCTTTTACTTTTGGCAGGGCGCGCAGCTCCCGCAGAATTTCAAGATATTCGCTGTGGTCGGCAATAAGAGCGGGGCAGGGAGTTGGCGCAAGGCACTTTTTTCCGGGGCAAAGACCAAGCTTTATCTGCTTGTCGCAGGACGGACGGCGGAAATCCGCAGAAGGGCCGCCCACATCGTGAATGTACCCTTTAAACCGCGGGTCTTCAGTCATAAGCTTTGCTTCATTCAGAATTGATTCCTTGCTGCGCGAGGTGACATAACGCCCCTGGTGGAACGCAAGGGAACAGAAATTGCATCCGCCGAAGCAACCGCGGTTGTGAGTAATGGAAAACAGCACCTCGTCAAGAGCAGGCACGCCGCCCTGTTTTGCATAAACAGGGTGAAAATCACGCATATAGGGAAGACCGTAAACTTCGTCAAGCTCCTCACGGGTAAGAGATGCCGAGGGAGGATTCTGCACAAGCATAAGTTTTCCGTGGCGCTGAATAATGCGCTTTCCGCGGATATGGTCCTGCTCATCCTGCTGTTTACGGCAGGCAGCGGCATATTCGCGTTTGCTTTCGCAAACCTTTTCAAAAGAAGGACATTCCACCGCCGGGCCGGGCTTATATTCCGTTACGGGAACAAGGTAGCAGGTACCGCGTATATTGTGCATTTCAGAGATTGATTCGCCGGCGGCAAGCCTTTCGGCAATTTCAACGGTTTGGTGCTCGCCCATTCCGAAAGACAGCAAATCAGCGCCCGAATCCAAAAGCACGGAGGGCATGACCTTGTTGCTCCAATAATCATAATGCGCGAACCGCCGAAGCGAAGCTTCAATTCCGCCGATGACAACGGGAACGTCAGGATAGATTGACTTTATCTTTTTGCTGTATACGGTGACAGCTCTGTCGGGGCGAAGACCGGCTTTTTTGCCGGGGGAGTACGCATCGTCATGGCGGCGGCGCTTTGCAACCGTATAGTGCGCGACCATAGAATCAAGGTTGCCTGCGTTTACAAAAAAGCCGAGGCGCGGCTTTCCGAATTTGGTAAAGTCAAAATTGTCCTTCCAGTTTGGCTGCGCAAGTACGGCAACGCGGTACCCGCGGCTTTCAAGAAGGCGCGAGAGAATCGCGGCGCCAAACGTCGGGTGGTCAACATAGGCATCGCCCGTAACAAAGACAAAATCGACTTCGTTCCAGCCGCGTTTTTTCATATCTTCACGGTTTATTGGCAAAAAAGGCATAATAACCTCCGAAAAAATTTTTAACTGCAATAATTTTAGCACAAAACGACACAATATAAAAGAGATTAAAAATGAATTAATAAATTTCAGGTTGACACAGGAACAAAAAAAGAATAAAATTATTTTGAAAAAGAAGCTATGAAACGGGGGATATCAATGAAAAAATTTATTTCCGCTGCGCTTGGTGCGGCAATGCCGTTTTTGCTTTCCGTTACTGCATTTGCCGGCGCGCCTTCTCCGTTTGAAGAATTTGAAGAAATGATGCACACAGGCGGCGACTTTATGATTTGGGTCTATGTTGCAGCAGGCGCTGCCGCTCTTGCGCTTATTGTGGGCATAATTATCCTGGTAACGGGAAAGAAAAAATAAATCTAAAAAAAGCAAAAGCTGTACGAAAAATTCGTACAGCTTTTTGTATTTATACGCGCTAAATGAATTTAAATATTGCCTTTCTACATAAACTCTGATAAAAGAAAAAACGGGAGGCGCTTTTATGGGATGCAATGAAGCGGTGGCAACGGTTTACGCTCTTGCCTTTGCAATAACGCAAAACCTTTCTGAAGAGCAAAGTTCATTTTTATCGGCAATATTCGTCCAGCTTGGGGATACCATTGCCTCAATTCTTGCCGGGAATGCACTTTGCGGAAGCAATCAGTGCGAATAGGTGTCGGGACATATTTCATTTATCTTTTCCTGAAGAGCAAAAAAATCCTCCATGGCGTCGGGTTTGCTTCGCGGATTGCGCAAAAGCGCAGCCGGATGAAAAGTGCCCATAACAAGGCGGCCGTTCTTTTCGATAAACTGACCGTGCTCTTTTGTTACCTTGAAATTCGGGTCAATAAAGCGTATTGCCGCCACCCTTCCAAGACATACAATGATTTTTGGGTTTATAAGCTCAATCTGTGTGTTCAGCCAATCGCGGCAGGCGGCAACTTCGTCATCTTCCGGGTCGCGGTTCTTCGGCGGGCGGCATTTTACCATGTTCGCAATGTATATGTTGTCTTTTCGTGAAAGACCGACTACTTCAAGCATTTTATCAAGCAAAATTCCGCCGCGGCCGACAAAAGGTTCGCCGCGCAGGTCCTCCTGCTCGCCGGGGCCTTCGCCGATAAAAAGAACATCGGCATTAGGGTTGCCTATGCCAAAGACAACATTTGTACGGGTGGAGCAAAGCTTGCATTTTTGACAGCCGAGGCACTCGGCACGAAGCTCTTCAAGATTCATGACATTTCCTCCGAAAAATTTATAAAAATATCATATAGCAAAACCGGAGGATTGGCAAGAGAAAACAGCAAAAAATCTTGCGTGCTCAAAGAATGTCGATATAATCGGCGTTTGCAAAACCGATTGTACCGTTATAGTTTATTGTATACCAATTTTTCCATTGACCGAGCACCGTGAGCACGGCTCCGCGGGGCGCGGAACCTATTATCGTGCTCGAAATATCGGGCTTGCTGCGGATATTAAGATTGCCCGTGCTCGTAACTACGCGGCCTGTTTGCGGTGCTTGAGGCGGAACAAGCGGTAAACCGAAATATTCCGTCATTGAAAGCGCAAGCTTTTCTGCAATTTCTTCAAGATTTGAGGTTATCCACCGGGCGTCTTCGGCGTTATCGTGATATCCGATTTCTACAAGTACCGCAGGCGCTTTGGTTCGGGTTACTTCGCCAAGTCTTGTGGTTTGCTCGGCACGCACTTTGTCGGGAAGAGGATATATGCTGCGCAGGTTGTCCGCAATAAGCGAAGCGGCGCGGCGGCCGTTTACGCTGTTTGGCGCATAAAAGGCAATTATTCCGCGCGCCGTTCCGTATTTTCCTTCCGGCGCGGCGTTTGAATGAAGCGCAAGGTGAAAATTGTAGTTTCCCGAATTGGAAGCTCTGATTGAAGAAGCGGCGGTCATCTGCGGCGTGTTCCTTACATATTTTATACCCGAAGAGGTAAGCCACGGCTCCAGTTCGTCCGCAAGAAGGTTCATCCAGTATTCTTCAGAACCGCCTGAAACATAGATGTTGGATTCCTGAGTTGAGGGACTTAAATATATGGTGGGCATAATGATACCTCCTGATTTGCATTATGATATATTATACTTGGTGCGGGTAAAAATAATTACAAAAAGGTGTTTACATATAAATTCGGACGGATTTATGGTAAAATACAATATAAATGAATAATATTTCGGCAAAAAACTATGAAAATAGTAAATGGAAATGAAAACTGCTTTTTGATATACTGTATTATTGGTTATATATTGTTTAGTGTAAAGGAGCAAATGATTACGGAGCAATTACTTGATATTGGCAGAATGGAAAATGCCATTGCGCTTTTTGGAAGCTTTGATGAGAATGTAAAGCTTATTGAAAAAGAATTCAGCGTGGCAATAGTTAATCGCGGAACACAGATTAAAATATCCGGAGAGGCGGAAAATGTTTCCCTTGCCGGTAAGGCAATGCAGGGGCTCTTACAGATTGTAAACCGCGGTGAGCAGCTTAATGACCAGAATGTTCGCTATATTATAGCCCTTGTAAAAGAGGGTAACGAGGAAAAGGTAAAGGATATCGGTTCCGACTGTGTTTGCATAACTTCAAGGGGCAGACCGATAAAGGCAAAAACCCTTGGGCAAAAAGCATATCTTGAAGCAATAAAAAAGAACACGATAACAATAGGCGTCGGCCCTGCGGGCACCGGAAAAACCTATCTTACCGTGGCAATGGCCGTGCGCTGTTTTCGCGACCAGGAAGTAAACAGGATTATTCTTACCCGTCCGGCAGTGGAAGCGGGCGAAAAGCTGGGCTTTTTGCCGGGCGACCTTCAGAATAAAGTTGACCCATATCTACGCCCGCTTTATGACGCGCTTTTTGAAATGCTTGGCACCGAAAATTACCAAAGACTTGTGGAACGCGGAAATATTGAGGTTGCGCCATTGGCATATATGCGCGGCCGTACTCTTGACGATTCATTTATCATACTTGACGAAGCACAGAACACAACTCCGGAGCAGATGAAGATGTTTCTTACAAGGCTCGGTTTCAATTCAAAAGCAGTAATCAACGGAGATATTACACAGATTGATTTGCCTTCTGTTAAAAAAAGCGGTCTTGCAGAGGCTATGACCGTGCTTAAAGACATAGACGACATTGCACTTATAAAATTCACCGACAGGGATGTTGTGCGTCATCGCCTGGTACAGAACATAATCAAGGCATATGAAAAATATTATGAGGGAAAGGCAAAAGAGAATGGCAATCGCAAAAGTTATTATATCAAACAGACAGAAAGAAATTAAAATACCTGCCGGAGTACGCCTTCTTATGCGGCGTTGCTGCCAGGCTGTGCTGCAAACAGAGGGATTCCCTGAACCGGTCGAAATATGCATAAGCTTTATTTCAAACGAGGAAATAAAAAAGCTTAACCGTGAATTCCGCGGCGTGGACGCCGTTACCGACGTACTTTCATTTCCATTAGGAGAAAACGGAGTCTATGACCGTAATCCGGATACCGGCGCCCTGCAGCTTGGCGACATTGCCATTTCAATGCAGAAAGCGGAACAGCAGGCGGAACAATACGGACATACTTTGCAAAGAGAGGTTGCTTATCTGACTGTACATTCAACACTGCATCTGCTTGGCTATGACCATGTTAACGGCGGTCTTGAACAGGTAAGAATGAGAGAAAGAGAAGAAGCTGTGCTTGCAAAGCTTGGACTTGAGCGCAGCGCAAGCTATGTATGACGGAGTGTAAAACGATGAATTTTAAAGATTTTGATACCAAATCTGCGTTTATTGCCATTGTCGGCCGCCCGAACGTGGGAAAAAGCTCGCTGCTCAACGCCCTTGTGGGCGAAAAAGTCGCGGCTGTTTCCGCAAAGCCCCAGACAACCCGAACAAGAATTACCGGTATTCTTACAAAAGACAAGACTCAGTTCGTGTTTATTGATACTCCCGGTCTTCATAAACCGAGAACAAAGCTTGCCGACTTTATGGTAAAACAGGTTGGAGATTCCGTTTCCGACGTTGACCTTGCGGTGCTTGTTACGGAGCCGAAGGGTGAAATCTGTGCGGCGGAAAAAGAGCTTATGCAGCGCTTTAAGGATTTGCATATGCCCGCCATTCTTTGCGTAAACAAAATAGATACTCTGGAGCACAAGGAAGAAATGCTTGAAAAAATAGCATTATTTTCAAAAGAGTTTGACTTTGAGCAGGTTGTGCCGATTTCCGCACTGCAAAACGACGGAATAGATATTCTTGTTTCTGTTTTGGACGGCTATGCCAAACCGGGCCCGCATTATTTTGCCGATGATTCCCTTACCGACCAGCCAGAAAGAGCAATAGTTGCAGAGCTTATCCGCGAGCGTATTCTTGTGGACCTTGAAAATGAAGTGCCGCACGGCGTTGCCGTTTCCATTGAATCCATGAAGGAGCGGGAAGACAAAGACATAGTGGATATAGACGCAATGATTTATTGCGAAAAGGACAGCCACAAAGGCATTATTATAGGAAAAAAGGGAGCTATGCTCAAAAAAATAGGCACCGAAGCGCGAAGCAGCATAGAACGCTTTTTGGGCTGCAGAGTTAATCTTCAGTGCTGGGTAAAGGTAAAAGAGGATTGGCGCAACCGCGAGGGACTGCTTCGCAATTTCGGATTTACCGAGGAATAAAATTTAGTTTAAATTACCTCACATAAGAAATTTTCATGCTCATAAAATAACTGTGAAAGAAACTTTTTTATGCGGGGTAAAAGTTATGAACGAAAAAGCATGGAGCAATTTTGAAAAAACCGGAAGCGTTATGGACTATCTGAATTACAGGCTTTCTGCTCCGGAGGCGCATACGCGTGCGGTAAGAATAGAAATGCCGAGAGGAATAGGCGCTTTTGACTGTAAAAAGCGCCACATTACCGCCGGGAGAGTGAACAATGCAGATAAAGACAAAGGCAATAGTTCTTCGGGCACAGGATTATAACGAAAATGACAAGCTGCTCACGCTTCTTACGGAGAAAAGAGGGCTTGTTTTTGCATATGTTTTTGGCGCAAGAAAGATGAAAAGCCGCCTTTCTTCAGTATGCTCGATGCTTTCTTACGGAGAATTCGTTCTTTTTGAAAACAAAGGAAAGTATAATGTCGACAGCGCGGAAAGCGAGCGGCTTTTTTTCGGAATTCGCCAGGATTTGGAAAAGCTTTCTTACGCAAGCTATTTTTGCGAGCTTTGCTCGGGTATTATTCCCGCAGAGGAACCTGCGGAAGATATGCTTCGGCTGCTGCTCAACACTTTACATATGCTGGAAAACAGAAAGCTGCCCGCACAGCAGCTTAAAGCAATTTTTGAGCTTCGGGCGATGTGCATAACCGGTTATGCGCCTAATCTTGTGGCATGTTCCGAATGCGGCCGTTACGATAAAGATATGCTCTGGTTTAATTTGGAACAGGGCTGTGTCACATGTATGGACTGTAAGCCGGAAGGCGATGCGCAGTACGATATGCCTATGCAAAAGGCCGTGTTCCTTGCGGCAAGACACATTGTCTATGCTCCGGCAGAGAAGCTTTTTTCGTTCAGGCTTGGCGAAAAAGCAGCGGAGGAGCTTTCATTTATAACGGAAAAATATACCGCGCTTCAAACGGATAAAAAATACCCGACCCTTGAATTTTTGAATTCCTCAAAAGATATATTCAAGCAACCTTTCTTTGGTACAAAAGAGGTGGAAAAATGACAGAAAACAGACATTATAAAGCCCTTGAACTGGACAAGATTCTTGCCATGCTTGCAGAACAGACCGGCTGTGAGGACAGCCGCCGCCTTGCTCTTGAAACAGAGCCAAAGACAACTTTAAGGGAAGCGCAGCGCCTTATGGACCGCACTGCGGACGCGCATATGCTTGCCTGCCGGTTCGGCGCGCCCAGCCTTCGCGGAGTCAAGAACGTAACGGGCGCTCTGCGCAGGGCGGAAATGGGTGCGACCCTTTCTCTTCCTGAACTTTTGGATATTGAAAGATTCCTTAAGGCCCTTCGCGAAATGAAAGATTTTCGCAGCAACTATGAGGGCGAACAGGCAACATCTCTTGATGAACTTTTTGAAAGCCTTATGCCCAATCTGCGTATAGAGGAAAAAATCGGCTTTACCGTCGTTTCGGAGGAAGAGGTAAGCGATACTGCAAGCCCGACCCTTGCGGACATACGCAGAAAAATCCGTAATTCTCAGGCAAAGGTGAAGGAGCAGCTTGACCGTATAATTCACTCGCAAACCTACCAGAAATTTTTGCAGGAACCGATAGTAACAATGCGCGACGGGCGCTATTGCGTTCCGGTAAAATCAGAGTACCGCCAGGAGATAAAGGGCATGGTGCACGACACCTCCGGCACGGGTGCAACAATATTTATCGAACCGGCAAGCGTTGTCGAAGAAAACAACGAAACAAGGGTGCTTCGCGCAAAGGAACAGCAGGAAATTCAGCGAATACTTCATGAAATATCCGAAGATATAGGTAATCACGCGCAGACTTTTATTGAAGACTATTCCGCCCTTTTGGAACTTGACCTTTATTTTGCGAAAGCGCGCCTTGCCGACAAAATGAATGCGGTTGTACCTAAGCTTACGGATGACGGAAAAATTCGCCTTTCAAAAGCGCGCCATCCTCTTATTGACAAAACCAAAATCGTGCCGGTTGATATAACCCTGGGCTGCGACTTTGACGTTCTTGTAATAACCGGACCGAACACCGGCGGCAAAACCGTAACGCTTAAAACCATCGGTCTGCTCACGCTTATGGCAATGTGCGGAATGATGATTCCTGCGGGAGAAAGCAGCTCCGTTTCCGTTTTTGAAAGCGTGTTTGCGGATATCGGCGACGAGCAGAGCATTGAGCAGAGCCTTTCGACATTTTCTTCCCACATAAACAACACCATTCGCATACTGGACGAGGCGAACGACAGAAGCCTTGTGCTGCTTGACGAGCTTGGCGCCGGAACCGACCCTGTTGAGGGCGCCGCTCTTGCCGTAGCGATAATCGAGCGGCTTAAGCTTTACGGCGCAAAGCTTGCGGCGACCACGCACTATGCGGAAATCAAGATGTACGCTCTGCAGACGCCGCGGGTGGAAAATGCCTGCTGCGAGTTTGATGTGGAAACTCTTTCGCCCACATACCGCCTGCTTGTGGGCGTTCCAGGAAAGAGCAACGCCTTTGCAATTTCCGAGCGCCTCGGCATGGACGAAAGCATAGTTAACCGTGCGCGGGAACTTGTGTCTACCGAAAACGCTAACTTTGAAGATGTTGTGGGCAAGTTGGAGGAAAGCCGCCAAGAGCTTGAAAAAGAGCATCAGAAAGCGGAACAGTACCGAATGGAAACCGAAAAAATCCGTGCCGAAATTGCAAAAGAAAAAGAGGAAATGGAAAAAAACAAGGAAAAGGAGCTTGAGGCAGCGCGTCTTTCCGCCAAAAAGCTTGTTGAACAGGTTCGCACGGAGGCACAGAAGCTTATTGACGAGATTACCGAAACACAAAAGCTTGCTGACAGCGAAAACAGCGCCGATATGATTGCCCGCGCACGCGCCCAGATGAAAACGGGCGTCGGCAGGCTTCAGGATATTGCAGACCCGATTGCTTCCGGCAAGAACGAATACCGGCTTCCGCGCAAGCTTGTTCGCGGCGACGTGGTTCGTATTAACGGAATGAATCGAGAGGGAACAGTTGTGGGTCTTCCGGACGGTCAGGGCTATTGTACGGTTCAGACGGGGATTATGAAATCAAAGGTGCATATTTCAGAACTGCGCCTTGTTGAAAATAACAAAAAGAAGAACACCCTCGGCGGAGGCACCGTAACAAAAAGCATAGAAAGCGCTTCGCGCAGAGCGGCTGCCTCTGAAATTGACCTTCGCGGAATGGATGTTGAACAGGCACTCCTTGAAATGGATCGTTTTCTTGACGAATGTGTTATTCTGAACCTGAAAACAGTGTCAATCATTCACGGTAAAGGTACGGGCGCGCTTCGTGCTGCGGTTCATCAGGCGCTTAAAAAGAATAAAGCGGTGCGCAGCTTCCGCCTCGGCGTTTACGGCGAGGGCGAAAACGGCGTAACCATAGTTGAGCTTAAATAACCGGAGGAACACAGATGGATTTCAACGAGCTTTACTGCATAAAAAACGAAGCAGAAAGAGTAAACCGAACCTATGACATATTTGACGAAGAAAAAAGATTTTCTTCAAAGGCGGCGCGGGTCGAGTTTATAACCACCGTACAGTATATTGAAAAATACCTTAAACCAGGCGATAGAATACTGGATATAGGAGCGGGCACAGGAGCATACAGCATTTATTTTTCAAGGAACGGATATGAGGTTTCGGCGCTGGAACTTGCAGACGCCAACATACGCGCTTTCCGCAAAAAAATAATGCCGAGCGATTGCATTGACCTTGTTCAGGGCAATGCCCTTGACCTTTCGCGGTACCCGGATAATCATTTCGATATAGTGCTTGTGCTTGGGCCTCTATATCATCTTAAAAATGACAAAGACAAGCAGCGCTGTATAGAAGAGGCAAAGCGCGTTTGCAAGGACGGCGGAAAAATATTTTTTGCATTTATATCAAACGATATGGTGACGCTTACCGAGTTTGCGTATGACGAAAAATATTTTCTCGGCGATACATACGACCACGAAACATTTAAGGTCTTTGATTTTCCCTTTGTATTCCATACCCTTGACGAGATGCGGCAAATTTTGCGCCGCGGCGGCGTGAAAATCCTGAACGAAGTGGCTTCCGACGGGGTAAGCGAGCTTATGGCGGAGCGTATAAACAATCTTGACGAATTAAGCTACGAGCAGTATCTGCGCTATCACTTTTATACCTGCGAAAAGCCCGAAATGCTTGGCAGAAGCAACCACCTGCTTTTTGCAACGGAAAAAGAATAACAAAAATGCTTTGTGGCATGCTTGCCGCAAAGCATTTTTTATGCGAAGTAAAGCGTGGTAAAACAAGCTCCGCCGCTGCGCCCGAAAAAAGCCGGGCAGCAAAAAATCCGCCCACGCAGGGCGGATTTTTTCGTATGGAATTAAACTTCTGCCTTAACCCTTTTAAGGTGGGCATATTTGGGCATACCGTTTTCAAAGGTTTGCTCAACCTGTCCCTGAATAAGCGGCATGGCGTATTCGATAAATTTTTCGTTTACGTTGTTACCTTCTTCGTTTATCCATTCGCGCGGAACAAGCTTTTCAACATTCGCAACTTCAGAAAGGGGAACAAGCTCTGTAACGCACTTATAGCCGTTGGTCATATCACGGCGGAAAGCGATCATCTTGCCGCTTTCGCCGGCAACGGCGGCTTCAACGGCAGTTTTACCCGCCATAAAGGCTTCATCACGGTCGGTTTTCGAAGCACAGTGCGCAGCGCAGCGCTGAAGCAGCGAAAGCTCAATTCCGCGGACTTTTGCGCCGGTACGGTTTCGGATTATATTTGCCATTGTGGCTGCAAGACCGCCAAGCTGAACATGACCGAAAGAGTCTTTTACATTGGTATCGTTTATGCCGTATTCGCTTATGAACATTCCGGTTTTGTCCTTAATGCCCTCGGACATAACAATGACAATGCGCTTGTGTTTTTTGCGGCAGCTGTCAAGGTCAATAAAGAACTGCTCCATATCAAAGGCAATTTCCGGAAGGTAAATAAACATCGGCCCCTGACAGTTTAGCTTTGCAAGAGCGGCCGCTCCGGCAAGCCAGCCGGCGTGGCGTCCCATAACTTCTATAATAACAATAGCTTCCTTGTCATAAACATGAACATCCTTGATAACTTCGGAAACGGAAGTTGCTATGTACTTTGCGGCAGAACCATAGCCCGGGCAGTGGTCGGTATCAAGAAGGTCATTGTCAATGGTTTTTGGAATGCCTATTATTCTGCATTCATAGTCCTGCAAAGACATATACTCTGATATTTTGTTGCAGGTATCCATGCTGTCGTTGCCGCCGTTATAGAAGAAATAACGGATATTGTACTTTTTGAATATTTCAAGAATGCGCTTGTAATCGCTTTCGTCTTCGGTATAAGGCTTTAGTTTATAGCGGCAGCTTCTTATAAGAGAAGCAGGAGTGCTCATCATCAGTTCAAGCATTTCCGGGTCCTCTTTTTCCATATCAATGATATCATCCTCCAAAACGCCGCGAATTCCGTGCTGCGCAGCATAAACATGTGTGATACATTCCTGCTCCATTGCAGTTTTGATAACGCCGTATGCGCTTGCATTTATAACGGCAGTGGGTCCGCCGGATTGCCCTATAAGGCACGCTCCCTTGAGTTCTGTCATAAAAGTAATCCCCTTTCATGTGATAGTATAATTTTACCACACAGATATAACGGATTCAATATGTAATAGGTACGAAAAGTAGAGGCAATTTATGTGCAAAATTGCTATAAAAGCATAATGAAAAAAACCCAAAGAACGCTAACTGCACAATAATATTCTATTCATATATAAAATTGTTGTCTAATACGCCCAAAATGTAAAATATTGTATATATGTATCACATATGCCTTGCGGAAAAGAAACAAATACGGCGGTTTAATAAATTAACTTGAAATAATACTCTGAAATTGTTATAATACATACAGAATATTTTGCGGAGAGTGATTTTTGCTTTGAGTTACAGAAGTAAAGAAAACAATACGGCGGCGCTTGTCGCCACCATAATTTTTGTTGTGATAGTCGCTGCGGCGGTCGCCGTCGCGGTGTTCCTTGGCGGAACAAAACAGATTCACGAGGAGGAATACAGCTGGATTAAGTCCGACAGCGCCGCCATAAACGGTATGCTGGACGGAAGCTGGTATTCCGGTGAAAAGAACCCTGCCGGAACGCTTTCTTATAAAATAGCGGAGGAAATAACCGTAGGAAGCGATGGCAAAGGAGATTTCAAAATCGAAAATTCCGGAAAAAACAGCTGTCTTATGAAGGTCAGAATTGCAATTTCCGGAGAAACGGTGTATGAAACCGACTATATCAAGCCAAATCAGCATATAAATGAAGATATGCTCAGCAAACTGCCGCCCGTGGGTGAATACGACGCAGATGTTACCTTTGAGGCATTTGACCCCAGTACCGAAGCAAGCCTTGGTACCACGGGAATGAAAATAAAAATTGTTGTTGTAAAATAAAAAACGGCTTCCTTTAGGGGAAGCTGTTTTTTAAAATATATTTGTGAAGGTCGGCATTTCGGAATCCCATATATCTTCCAAAAGCAGTTTGCATCGGGTTATTTCTGCGGCAAGTTCGCCGTTTTCGCCGTAAATTGCAAGGGGTTCAAAACGCGCTACCGCAAGGGTAATCTGGTCAAGCTGCGTATGGCGAACGATTCTGCAAAGAATGTGATGTTTATACATCCAGTATTCGGTAAGCTCTTTTGCAGCGCTTGCGGAGGCGGCGTTATCTCCGCGTTCCACAAGAAGATAAAGACTGTCAAAGCGGCTGTCAAAATCATTTTTTATGTTTGTAAGCATTAAAAGTGCGCCGGCGCTTATCAGCACTACGGCGGCAATCAATCCGACGGAAAGCCACATCCTTTTCATTTTACAGCCTCCTTTTTTACGATATAATATTTTGCAGTAGGGTCACAGGTCATCAAAAATATATCCTTTTCGCTGACGGCGTTTTCTTTGAGCACGCCGGAAAGCCACTTTCTTGTAAGGTTGCATGCTTCGAGCACGGCGGGCATAATTACTCCGTCGCTTATGAGCACCATGGGGGGCGTGTCGCATTGTTGGCTTTCGGGTGAAACAAGCGCTTCCGGCGTAAGCGGCCGTGCTTTGAATTTGGGATAAACCGTAAGCTTGCCGTTGGTTTCGACTATTGCCCAGGCAACTTCCTGCACATCAAAAATCCCGTTTATCCTAAGCTGGCTCATAAGATCTTCTATGGAAAAGCGAAGCTCACGCATGTTCTTTTGGTCAATGTTTCCGTTTCTGATTACCACTATTGGGTTGCCGGTGACCATAATTTGCGCTTTTCCGCTTTTAAGAGTAATATAAGACAGAATAACCTCTGCGCTCATAAGGGTGATTATTGGCACGACTGCACCCAAAAGCGGAATGTCGGTATCCTCAATAGACAGAGTGGCAATGTTTGAAATAAGTATGGCTATGACAAATTCAGAGGGCTGAAGTTCTCCAAGCTGACGTTTGCCCATAATTCTAAGACATACGATTATTATTATATAAATTATTAGTGTCCTGAAAAATACAATAAACAAAGCGGTACTCCTTTCAAAACAGAGTTTCTTAATTTATTGTTTCACGGATTTATAAAATTAACATTATATTTATTGATAATTACGAAAAAAATGATATAATTATTTAGTTACTTTGATCATTGACAAAAGTCCGCGTAACCGCGGCAATTATGGATTTTACGGAGGACGCTTTTTTGAAAGACGAAAAGAATACTTTAAATGTCAAGGTTGACACGGAAGGTAAAGTCAACGAAAAACAAAATGAAGAAAATCCCGAGGAAAAAGCAGAAAAAAGAAAACAGCATATAAAAGCGGAAATTATTGATTGGGCAAAAACGCTTTTTTTGTTCTGCGCGCTTCCTGTGATTATATTTGAGTGTTTCTGCTTTGTCGCAAGGGTGCCCACAGGTTCTATGGAAACAACGGTTCCTGCGGGGGCACAGGTTCTTGTAACTCGCTGTTTCAACAAAGACAATTTAAACCGCGGCGATGTTGTGGTTTTCTATAATGAAGAGCTGAATCTAACTCTTTTCAAGCGCTGCATCGGTTTACCCGGGGACACTGTTGAATTTGACGGCACCGGGGACGTCTATATAAACGGAGAGTATTACAGCGAACCATATGTAAGCAGCTATTCCGACTTTGAAGGAAGCTTTACGGTTCCGGAGGATTGCTATTTCTTCTGCGGAGATAACCGCGGAGGCTCGTGGGACGCAAGATTGTGGAATAATCCTTATATAAATAAGGAAAACGTGAAAGGAAAAGCAAGGTTTATATTCTTCCCGTTTGATTCTATCGGTCCGGTTAAATAATTTTTTACAGTACGGAGGAAATTCTTTTGGAAGACGAAAATAACATTTCATTTCCGGTGGATATTCCCGGAAACGCACCCGAAGATAAAAAAGATGAAGCTCCCAAAGAAAAAACCGCAAGGAGAAGGAAGAAATTCAAAGCGGAGCTTTTTGACTGGGCGAAAACGCTGTTCTTTTTCTGTGTAATTCCCGTCCTCATATTTGAATGCTTCTGCTTTGTGGCGCGGGTACCCACAGGCTCCATGGAAACCACCGTTCCCGCAGGAGCGGAGGTCTTCACCACCCGCTGCTTTAATAAAGACAATATAAAACGCGGCGACATTGTGGTGTTTTATAATGACGAGCTTGATCCTACTCTTTTTAAGCAATACATAGGTCTGCGCGGCGACATTGCGGCGTTCTTTAATGACGAGCTTGAGCCTATTCTTTTCAAGCGCTGCATAGGTCTGCCCGGCGACACGGTTGAGTTTGACGGAACCGGCGATGTCTATATAAACGGCGAGCTTTACGAGGAACCGTATGTGAGCAGCTTCTCCGATTTTGAGGGAACCTTTACCGTTCCGGAGGATTGCTATTTCTTCTGCGGAGATAACCGCGGCGGCTCTTGGGACGCAAGATACTGGGATAATCCGTACATTAACAAGGAGAATGTCAAGGGCAAGGCAAGGTTCATCTTCTTCCCCTTTAATTCAATCGGTGCGGTTAAATAATTTTTTACAGTGAGGATAAAATGAAAAACAAATTCTTTATGAGAGTGCTTATAATCGTGCTTATACTCGCAATGGTGATACCCTCCGTTGCATACGCTCTGATTTATATGTTCGCATGAGCATTGGGAAAATCATGGTGGGTCTTTCCGGCGGCGTGGACAGCGCCGTTGCCGCCTTTTTACTGAAAGAACAGGGTTACGATGTTGCGGGAGCAACCTTTCGTATGCAGGACGAGTGGGACGGCGCTTACGACGCGTCAGCCGTGGCAGAATTTCTTGGAATTCCTCACTATATTTTTGACTTCCGCGAGATTTTCAAAGAAAAAGTGCTGAACAATTTTGAGGAAGAATATAAAGCGGGAAAAACGCCGAACCCATGCGTTCGCTGCAATAAATTTATAAAGTTTCCGGCGTTCCTTGAAAAGGCTCAAAGCCTTGGCTATGACCTGATTTCTACAGGTCACTATGCCCGCACCGACGGAGAAAATATTTTTCGCGCGAAGAATCTTGCAAAAGATCAAAGCTATGTGATGTACAATATTCAGAAGGATATGATACCGCATATTCGTTTTCCGCTTGCGGATTTTAGCAAGGATGAAATTCGCGAAATTGCCCGCAAAGCGGGCATTCCCGTGGCGGAAAAGCCGGATTCGCAGGACATATGCTTTATTCCCGACGGCGATACCGGTGCTTATCTTTGCCGCCGTATCGGCGAAATGCCCCATGGACGCTTTGTTGATGAAAGCGGAAACTGCCTTGGGGAACACAAAGGAATTTATCATTACACTGTCGGTCAGCGCAAAGGACTGGGTCTTGCGCTGCCTTCGCCGCTTTATGTGGGAAAAATCAATGCGGATAAAAACGAGGTAGTGCTTGTTAAAAACGAGGAGCTTTTTTCAAAACGAATTATGGCAAATGAGTTTAACTGGATAAACGGCGCTCCCGATATGCCCATCCGCGTTATGTGTAAGATTAGGTATGCTCAGGCGGCGGCACCGGCCACGGCCTTTACCTTCGGCAATCCAGATAAGGCGCTTATAACCTTTGACGAACCGCAAAGAGCCGCCGCGCCGGGGCAGTCCGCAGTTATCTATGACGGCGAAAAACTGCTTGGCGGCGGAATAATTCTGTGATTGACAACCGGTAAAAAGTGTTGTATAATTACGCATTGTAATATTTTACGAAAGGTTTTCAAAATGGACGACACGGACATACGATGTATGTATATATTAGTTAACAAAGCATAGCCTGGGCGTAGTTTCGCTTTCGGGCTGTGCTTTTTTGTGTTTATTTCATTATTGAAGGGTGAATTCTTTAGCTTTATGGATAATACTACCGCAATTATCGCAATGCTTATTCTTGTGGCTATGTCAGGATTTTTTTCCGCCACAGAAACGGCTTTCAGCAGTTTAAGCATTACAAAAATAAAAATTTCAGCGGAACAGGGCAATAAAAAATCCGCGCTGATATTAAAGCTGCTTGATGATTACGACAAGCTGCTTTCCACCATTCTTGTGGGCAACAATATTGTAAATATAGGTCTTTCTTCCATTGCAACCGTGTGGTTTATTAAACTTATAGGAAGTTCCGGAGCGACTGTTTCAACAATAGTCATTACAATAGTGGTTCTTATATTCGGCGAAATTACGCCCAAAAGCCTTGCGAAGGAATCTCCGGAAAGCTTTGCTGCCTTTTCAGCACCGGTAATCAATTTTATAAAAGTAATACTTGCTCCCATAAACTGGTTGTTTTCACAGTGGAAAAAGCTTGTTTCAAAAGCGTTCAAAAACAAAGATGACAGAACACTTACCGAAGAAGAACTGCTTTCTCTTGTTGAAGAGGTTGAGCACAGCGGAGGAATCGGCGAGCAGGAAAGCGAACTTATCAAAAACGCAATGGAGCTTAACGAAAACGATGCGGCTGATATTGCAACTCCGCGTGTTGATGTTGTAGCGGTTCCCGTTGAAGCGACAAAAGAGGAAATATCTTCGGTATTTGCGGAAAGCGGATATTCCCGCCTTCCCGTTTATGAAGAAACGGTGGACAGCATTGTAGGAATAATTCATCAGAACGATTTTTACCGCGAGATAAGCAATCCGGAAATAAATATCCACGATATTATGAAAAAGCCGATTTTTGTTCCGCAAACCATAAAAATAGGCGCGCTTCTTAAGCTTTTGCAGCGCGAAAAATGCCATATGGCGGTGGTAAGCGATGAATACGGCGGCACCTACGGCATTGTTACCATGGAGGATGTTTTGGAGGAGCTTGTCGGTGAAATATGGGATGAGCACGACGAGGTTGAGGAAGATTTCACCAAGGTTTCCGACGGAGTTTATACTGTCGCAGGCTCCGCAGACCCGGAAGAAACCCTTGAAAATCTGGGTATAGATAAAGAGGTTGACTGCGCCACCGTGGGCGGCTGGGTTATGGATGAGCTGAACAAAATTCCGGAGGTGGGCGACACCTTTGACTGCGAGGGCTACACCGTAACCGTCACCGCCGTTGACGGAATGAGAGCGGAAACAATCGAGATAAAAAAAGATAGGCCGAAAAATGATAATGAGGCAGAATAATAAAAATCCCGCGAAATTTTCGCGGGATTTTTTGTCCTCATTTCGGTACGTTTGCCGATAAGCTGCTAACAGCAAATAAATTCAGAATATTTAATAATAGAAAAAGGCAAGCCTTGCAGGACGTTACGGACAGATCTTTGATAAATGCCGTTACTTATATTGCCGATATGGCTGCCGTGAGTGCCGCGACGGTTTGTTCAAGTGAAAGCGACGGCTTATCTTTTGTTTGTTCGGGCAAAAACGGAACGTGAATGAACCCGACGCGAATATCGCTTCCCTCAAAATGGCGCAGAAGTGAATAGAGCACATCGTTGCAAACAAAACTACCCGCCGAATACGAAACCGCTCCGGGTAAACCTGCGTCGCATATGGCTTTTGCCATAGCGCGCACCGGAAGCGTGGAAAAATATGCGGCAGGTCCGTCATTGGCAATGGGAATATCCTGAGGAACTGCTCCCATATTGTCCGGAATGGAAGCAAATCGAAGATTTATGCCTATCATTTCCGGAGTAACTGCATTTCTTCCTCCGGCCTGACCGACTGAAATTATAACATCGGGGCTTATTTCCGCCGCTTTATCAATAACGGTTTGAGCTGCGACGCCGAAAACAGTGGGAATCTCAAGCTTTGCCAGTTTGTAACCGCCGATGACCTCCGGCAAAAGCTTAACGGATTCCCAAGCGGGATTTATGCTTTCTCCGCCGAAGGGGTCAAAGCCGGTTATCAAAAGTTTTTTCATAAAAAAGCACCGCCCTTCAAGGCAGTATTGTAGCACATTTTTCTGAAATTTACATCTGCTTTTTTATTTTTTTAAGTGCGCCCTTTTCAAGACGCGAAACCTGCGCCTGACTTATGCCTATTTGTGAAGCAACATCCATCTGAGTACGTCCGTCAAAAAAACGCATGCTCAAAATTTTTTTCTCCCTGGGGGAAAGCACCTTTAACGCTTCTTTTAAAGATATTTCTTCAAGCCAGCTTGAATCTGAGCTTTTATCGCTTATCTGGTCCATCATATAAATTGTATCTCCGGAATCGGAATACACGGGGTCATATAACGAAACGGGTTC
Source organism: Oscillospiraceae bacterium (assembly GCA_004556975.1). Classification (GTDB taxonomy): domain Bacteria; phylum Bacillota; class Clostridia; order Oscillospirales; family Ruminococcaceae; genus UMGS1668. The sequence goes on from SFFD01000001.1 coordinate 52,922, forward strand.
TATTATAGCTTCAAGCGCGACGACCACGCGGCTTTTCGGAACACCCATTTCTTTTGCAATTTCCTCAATTTTTGGTTCGCGGCCGTGCTCGTTTATAAACGCTTCTTTTATCTGCATTGCGCGGTAAGCCGTATCGCGCATGGAACGGCTTACGCGAACAGGGTTGCTGTCGCGCAAAAAACGGCGTATTTCTCCTATTATCATAGGAACGCCGTAAGTGGAAAAACGAACGTCAAGATTGGGGTCAAAATTGTCTATGGCTTTTATAAGCCCTATGCATCCTACCTGAAAAAGGTCATCGGGGTTCTCTCCGCGAGAAGCAAATTTTTGTACCACGCTTAACACAAGGCGAAGATTGCCGTTTATCATGGTTTCTCTTGCGGCTTTATCTCCGTTTTTTGCCCGTTTAAGAAGTTCCGTCTTTTCTTTTTCACTAAGAACGGGAAGCTTTGCCGTATTTATTCCGCATATATCAACTTTTCCGTAATACATATAGTTTTACATTCCTCTTTTCTTGCGACACACTAATCATGGGCTTTTGAGCACATGAATATTCACGAAGCAAAAGATGAAATAAATGCCGGCTTTTGCGGAAGAAAAAGGGACGCAAAAAAGATAAAAAATGTGTATGAGCACAGTAAAAATTAAATTTGAGCACGGAAAAAGCCAAAAAGTATTTTGAGCACGGACATACAGTTTTGCTCTTTTCAAGCATATAATTTAAACGGAAGGAGAGATTGCAATGAAGATTACCCTTGAGGAAATACGCCGCAAAGCGGTTGTAAATACTCTGGACGGAGCCTGTTTCGGCTATGCCGACGACCTTGTTGCAGATACTGAAACAAAGCTTGTGCTTGCTCTTCTGATAAGGGGAAGACCTAAGCTTTTCGGAATCCTCGGCAGAGAGGAAGATATTCTTATACCATGGGAAAAGATAGATACAATAGGAAAGGACGCGATTCTTGTCAAAACGGAAGGTACGGCAGAGACAACGGACCGCTTTATTAACGGAGGAGGAATTGTTGAAAAATTTTTGGGGATTTTCGGAATTACGCGGTAAAAATGCGCGCTGCGGCGCAGCCGCGGGTAAAAACGGGACAAACTCATTATAAAAATGCCCTATTATAATAATTTTTATTATAAAAATAGCAAAAACGGTTGCATTGGCAACAGTTTAATGGTATAATCTAATGGCTGGAAAACTGTAATATTCCAAGCAAAACACACACTCTACAATTACCGCGCTTGTGCCGAAAGGTTGCCGCGGTGAAGTGCGTAGGGTGGTGGAAATAACAAGGAGGAAAAAAATAATGTCCGTAGTATCTATGAAACAGCTGCTTGAAGCCGGTGTGCACTTTGGCCACCAGACCCGCCGCTGGAACCCGAAAATGGCTCCGTATATCTTCACCGAAAGAAACGGAATCTACATCATTGACCTTCAGAAAACCGTTAAGAAAATCGAGGAAGCATATTCCTTCGTAAACGAGCTTTCCGCAGAAGGCAAATCCGTTCTTTTCGTCGGCACCAAAAAACAGGCTGCCGATTCCATCCGTGAAGAGGCCGAAAGAGCCGGCGCTTATTATGTAAACGCCCGTTGGCTCGGCGGTATGCTCACCAACTTCAAGACCATCAGAAGAAGAATTGCCCGTCTCCAGCAGCTTCGCAAAATGGAGGAGGACGGCACCTTCGACCGCCTTACCAAAAAAGAAGCTTCCAAGCTTACTCTTGAAATTGAGAAGCTTGAAAAGTTCCTTGGCGGTATTGAAGATATGACCGAGCTTCCCGGCGCTCTTTTCATCGTCGACTCCAGAAAAGAGAAAATTGCTGTTGCCGAAGCGCGCAAACTCGGTATTCCGATCGTAGCTATTGTTGACACTAACTGTGACCCTGACGAAATTGACTATGTCATTCCGGGCAACGACGATGCAATCCGTGCCGTAAAGCTTATTGCAGGTACCATTGCAGACGCCATTATCGAAGGCAGACAGGGCGAACAGAATTCTCCTGAAGAAGAAACCGAAGAGGAGGCAGAATAATTATGGCATTTACAGCACAGGACGTAAAAGCTCTTCGTGAAGCAACCGAGTGCGGCATGCTTGACTGCAAAAAGGCACTTATCGAAACCGACGGCGATATGGAAAAAGCTATCGAGTTCCTTCGTGAAAAAGGACTTGCAGCCGCTGCAAAGAAAGCCTCCAGAATCGCTGCCGAGGGTATTGTCGTAGCAGTTAACGACCCTGATAAGAAGGTCGCTGCCGTTGTTGAAGTAAACTCCGAAACCGACTTCGTTGCAAAGAACGAAAGCTTCCAGGAGTTTGCAAAAATTGCCGCAAAGGCAGTTATAGACAACAACCCTGCTTCTGTTGAGGAGCTTCTTGCCGTTAAAGTCGGCGACCAGACCGTTCAGGAACTTCTTCAAGACAGAATTCTTGTTATCCGCGAAAACCTTAAGATTCGCCGCTTTGAGCGTTATGAAGGCGCTGTTGCAACTTATGTGCACGGCGGCGGCAAAATCGGTGTTATGGTCAAATTTGACACCGATGTAGCCGACAAAGAAGGCTTTGCAGAGTACGGCAAAAACATTGCTATGCAGGTTGCCGCAGCAAATCCGCTTTATGTCTGCGAATGCTGCGTACCCGAAGAGGTTATTGAGCACGAGAAAGAAATTGCTCTCGCTCAAATCAACAACGACCCTAAAATGGCTGCAAAACCCGATGTCGCAAAGGCCAAAATCGTTGAGGGCAAAATCAATAAATATTATAAAGAGAACTGCCTTGTCGATCAGGAGTATGTAAAAGAACCCGATCTTACTATTAAGGCATACACCGACAAGGTTGCAAAAGAGCTTGGCGGTTCTATCAAGATCGTAAGCTTTGTCCGTATGGAAAAAGGCGAAGGTATTGAGAAACGCGAAGAAAACTTTGCTGAAGAAGTTGCAAAACAGATTGCAGGCAAATAATTTTGTACTGAATCATGTGCGTTTAGCGGCGGCAACGGAATTATATTATTGAATAATATTATATATTGCCGCCGTTTTGCTTATTAAAGCATAAATTGCAGAAAAATACAGGGAGGTGCATTGATTTGAGTTTAGTCGAAACCGTTAAAAATGCCGGTATTGTCGGTGCGGGCGGTGCAGGATTTCCTACCCATGTAAAACTCAACGCTAAATCTGAGTACTTCATCGTAAACGCAGCAGAGTGCGAACCGCTTATTGAAACTGATAAATTCCTTATCAGAACAAGAGCGGCAGACCTTGTAAAAGGCGTTGACATGATTGCTAAAGAGCTTGGCGCCGACAAGAAGTACATAGCGCTCAAAGCAGCTTATAAAGCGGAAATTGCTGCTCTTGAAAAAGCTATCGCCGAAGCAGGAAGCGACATTAAACTCCACAAAATGGGATACTTTTATCCCGCCGGTGACGAACAGGTAATCGTTTGTGAAATCACCGGAAAATCCGTTCCCGAGAGGGGTATTCCGCTGATGGTTGGTGCGGTTGTTGACAACGTAGGTACCGTCCTCAATATTGTTGACGCCTATGACGGCAAACCCGTTACCGATAAATTCCTCAGCGTAGTCGGCGAGGTCAAACACCCTGTTATGCTCCATGTGCCGCTTGGAACCTCCGTTCGTGAGTGCGTAAAAGCAGCAGACCCCACCATTTCCAACTATGCAGTAATTATGGGCGGCCCCATGATGGGCAAGGTTCATGATGATGATGAAGATATTGACAAGCTTGTCATCACCAAAACCGATGGCAACATAATCGTTCTTCCTAAAGACCATTATCTCATTACCAGCAGCCATCTTAAACCCGAGTCAATGATCAACAGAGCAAAAGCAAGCTGCATTCAGTGCCGTATGTGCACCGATAACTGCCCGAGATATCAGACCGGACACGATATTTTCCCGCATTTGACTATGAGAAATCTCTTCCGCGAGAATCTTATAACCGACAACGATGAATATCTCAGAGTGTTTGGCCATGTTATGAATTGCTCCGAATGCGGCGCCTGTGAACTTTTCTCCTGCCCGATGCATCTTTCTCCAAGAAAGGCAAACGTATACATCAAAAACCAGCTTCGTGCAAGAGGAATTGATGTTCCCAAGAAAGCAAATCCTCAGGCAAGACCGGAAAGAGAGGTTCGTAAGATTCCGACCAACCGTCTTGTTGCACGCCTTGGTCTCAGCAAATATTACGGAAAGCACCTTGCTACTGACGAGCCTATAGTTCTTAATCCGGAAGTAGTTGAAGTACCGCTTAAACAGCACATCGGCGCACCTGCTACTGCAGTAGTTTCTGTTGGCGATGTAGTAAAGAAAGGCGACCCGATCGGTGTTATGGCCGACGGAAAGCTTGGCGCAAACGTATACGCCAGCTTTGACGGAGAAGTCACTGCTGTCACTGACAGAGTAGAAATAAGGAGGGAGAGCAAATGATCCAGACAATCGGAATGCTTGAATTTAACAGCATCGCAAAGGGCATTGAAACCTGCGATGTTATGCTCAAAGCTGCTGAAGTAAGTCTTATCCGTACTTCTACAGTGTGCCCCGGCAAATATATCATTATCATTTATGGCGATACCGGTTCCGTAAAGGCCTCCATTCTTGCCGGCGAACTTAACGGCGGAAACTGCGTAGTTGATAAAATGATAATCCAAAATGTGCATCCGCAGCTTATTCCCGCTCTCAGCGGCACCGCACAGGTTCAGCGCGGCGACGCTATCGGCGCAATGGAATTTTACAGCATCACTTCCGCCATCAAAGCCGCTGATGTTGCTGCAAAAGCCGCACAGATCAGCCTTGTGGGTATTACCATGGGATATGCGGTCGGCGGCAAAGGTATTGTAACCCTTACCGGCGATGTCGGCGCTGTAAGAGCTGCTGTTGCTGCAGGTATTGAGGAGCCTTCCAAAAACGACCTGTATATCGGTTCCACCGTTATACCGAAATACGCTCCCGAACTCTTCGATTCTCTTCTGTAATATCAGTTTTATTGACAAAGGGCCCGGCAAAGCCGGGCCTTTTTGCGTGCAAAAATTGAAAACATTTTATAGCGGCAGATTTTTGTTTTAATCTTTACAATCATTCGTGTTTAGTGTAAAATAATATAAAATAGGGGTAATTAGAAGGTCTGCTCCCTTTAATAAAATGATAGGGGTGATCGTGTTGGAACTCAAATATAAGCGCATTTTGCTCAAGCTTTCCGGCGAAGCGCTTGCCGGCGAAAAAGGCATGGGTATTGATTTTGATGTGGCAACAAAAATTTGCGAAAGCATTAAAAAATGTACCGAGCTTGGCGTGGAACTTGCCATAGTCGTGGGCGGCGGAAATTTTTGGCGCGGGCGCAGCAGCGGAAGCATGGACAGAAGCCGCGCGGACCACATGGGAATGCTTGCAACAGTTATGAATGCGTTGGCACTTTGCGATGTGCTGGAGCAAATGGGCGTTCCTGCAAGAGTGCAAAGCGCACTTTCAATGCCGTCCATTGCGGAGCTTTTTGTAAAAGATAAGGCAGTTCGCCATCTGCAAAAAGGTCGCGTAGTCATTTTCGGCTGCGGCACCGGCTGCCCGCATTTTTCTACCGATACCGCAAGTTCTCTTCGTGCGGCGGAAATCGGTGCGGATGTTATGTTTAAGGCAACCATGGTCGACGGCGTTTATGACAAAGACCCTCATAAATATGCCGATGCGGTCAAGTACGACCATCTTACCTTTAAAGAGGTGCTTGATAAGGAGCTTGGCGTTATGGATTCCACTTCCGCCGCAATGTGCCGTGATAACAATATGCCGGTTTATGTTTTCAGCCTTGCTGATCCGGATAATATAGTAAGAGCGGCATGCGGCGAAAATATCGGTACGCTTGTTACCGACTGATAAAGCTTATTATTTTGCCAAAAGGTTCTGCGGCAAAGAACCGGCGGCTTTTAACAAATCAATTTTTTGCCGGATAAAAAGGAGGACATTATGAGAGAACAGCTTATTCCCTTTAACGAGAAAATGGAAAAAACTTTGGCCGTCCTTGCAGAGGACTACGCTTCCATTCGCGCAGGACGTGCCAACCCCGGTGTTCTTGACAGAATCAGCGTTGAATATTACGGAGCAATGACACCAATCAACCAGATGGCTGCTATTTCTGTTGCAGAAGCACGCATTCTGGTTATTCAGCCGTGGGATAGAAGCTCCCTTAAATCCATCGAAAAAGCCATCAACGCTTCCGATATAGGCATCCCGCCCCAAAACGACGGAAGCTGTATTCGCCTTGTGTTCCCACCGCTTACCGAGGAACGCCGTAAAGAACTTTGCAAACAGGTTGAAAAACATGGCGAAGAAGCAAAGGTAAATATCCGCAATCATCGCCGCGATGCCAATGAGTTCTTCAAAAAGCAGCTCAAGGATAAGCTCATCACCGAGGACGAACAGAAGGACATCGAAAAGGATGTTCAGAAGCTCACCGATGATTTTATTGCAAAAATCGTCAAAATGGTTGATGACAAAAAGAAAGAAATTATGGAAATCTAAGCTGCGGTTGCGGCAGGAGGAAACAGCTTGACGGATAAAACTCTTTTGCCACAGCATGTAGGAATTATTATGGACGGAAACGGCCGCTGGGCAAAAAAACGCGGTCTTCCGAACAATGTGGGACATAAAAAAGGCGCCGAGGTATTTGAAAACATATCTCGGCATTGCCGTGATATGGGAATTCCGTGGCTGACGGTCTATGCGTTTTCCACGGAGAATTGGCGCCGCCCCAAGGATGAGGTTTCCGGCATTATGAACCTTATGCGCAGTTACCTTAAAAATATGGTAAAGGCGAAAAACGAACATATTGCGGTGCGCTTTATCGGCAGCCGCGAAAATATAGAGCCGGATTTGCTTGCGCTTATGGAGGAGGCGGAAACCGCTGACGTGGGTGAGGTTATAACCACGGTGCAGGTGGCTTTCAATTACGGCGGGCGGGACGAAATCGTTCACGCCGCGCGTCAGCTTGTCCAAAAGGGTGAGGAAATCACGGAGGAGAGTATCTCCGCAAATCTCTATTCCGGCGTGCCGGAGGCGGATTTAATTCTTCGTCCCAGCGGTGAGGAGAGGCTGTCCAACTTTCTGCTGTGGGAAAGCGCCTATGCGGAATTTGTTTTTATGGATGTGCTTTGGCCGGATTTTACTCCAACAGATTTTGACGCTGCGCTTGAGGAATTTGCCAAACGCAATCGACGTTTCGGCGGAGTATGACAAAAAAGGGGAAATATTTTGAAAACAAGAATAATTTCTGCCGCAGTAGGCCTTGTACTGCTGGGCGTAGTTATATATTTTTTTAATACTCCGGTTCTTGATGTTGCGGTGGCGCTGCTTTCTGCCATTGCCGTGCACGAATTTGTGCATGCATCCGGCCTCTCTGAGCATCGCATGCTTGAAGCTGTGTGTATTATTTTCGGTGTGGCATTTTCAACTGTTTATTTCAATATCTTTTCCGGTATAACTTTTCTTGCGGAGTTTATTTTTGCCGGAATATTGATGATAATGTTGCTTTTTGACCACAAAGAACTTGAAGTCGGCAAAATTGCTTTCGTTTTTATGACTTCTTCACTTGTGCCAAGGGTTTTTTCAATACTTTTGCTTTACCGCGAATATGAAAGTCCGGTTTGCTATTATCTTGTGGGACTAAGCCTTTGCACGGCATGGCTCAATGACATTTTTGCGTATTTTTCAGGATACTTTTTCGGAAAAAAGAAGCTTTGCCCGGAAATCAGTCCTAAAAAAACCGTAGAGGGCGCCATAGGCGGTGTTGCGGGCGACATTGTTTTCTGCCTGCTGTTTACATACGCTTTTTCGGCTGTAATGCAGCTTTCTGTAAACTGGATAAGTCTTTGTATATTTCTGCCCATCGGCGCCGTGGCAAGCATCTTCGGCGACCTTTGCGCTTCAATAATCAAGCGCCAGTTCGGAATAAAGGATTACGGCAATATTATGCCCGGTCACGGCGGAGTTATGGATCGCTTTGACAGCTGGATTTTTGTTGCTCCGCTTCTTTATATATGGAATATTTATCTTCCGTTCATAGGATGAACAAAAAATTTTGATATATTTATTATTGCCGCTTGATTTGCGGCAATAATTTTATATGACGAATGGGGGAATTTGCGGTGAAAAGAATAGCGGTTCTCGGTTCGACAGGCTCAATCGGTACGCAGACGCTGGATGTTTGCCGCCGCCTTGGATATGAGATAGTCGCGCTTGCGGCGGGCAGCAATGCGGAGCTGCTTGAAAAGCAGGCGCGGGAGTTTTCTCCGAAGTTAGTTGCAGCGGCGGACGAAAACGCCGCAAGGCGCTTGAGCATCGCACTTTCCGGCACAGGAATAACGGTGCTCGGCGGTGAGCGCGCCGTGCTCGAAGCAGTGGCGGCGGAGTGCGATATCGTGCTCAACGCAGTAACCGGCATAGCCGGACTGCGCCCAACCATTGCCGCCATTGAAGCGGGAAGAGATATTGCCCTTGCGAACAAGGAAACCCTTGTAGCAGGAGGCAGGCGCGTTATGGACTATGCCGCAGAGCATGGGGTAAAAATTCTTCCGGTGGACAGCGAACATTCCGCCATATTTCAGTGCCTTCAGGCAAAGGGTGACTACGCCCGCATAAAAAAGCTGATTTTGACAGCCTCCGGCGGCCCGTTCTTCGGAAAAACCGCCGCCGAGCTTGAAAATATGCGTCCGCAGGATGCTCTGAACCATCCGACATGGAACATGGGTAAAAAAGTTACGATAGATTCCGCGTCAATGGCTAATAAAGGGCTTGAAATTATTGAAGCCGCACATCTTTTTGATGTGGAGCAGAATAATATTGATGTAGTGATACACAGAGAAAGCATTGTTCATTCGCTGGTGCAGTTTACAGACAATTCCGTTTTGGCACAGCTTGGCGTGCCGGATATGCGAACGCCCATTCAGTATGCGCTGACTTGGCCGGAGCGTGAAAACGGCGTTGCAGCGGAACTTGACCTTGCAAACGTAGGAACACTGCATTTTTACAGGCAGGATGAAAAGACTTTTCCGTCAACGGGTCTTGCCAGGTACGCTCTTGATAAAGGGGGAACGGCCACGGCGGCATTCAATGCCGCAGATGAAATTGCCGTTGCGGCATTTCTTGACGGAAAAATAAAATTTACGGATATACCAAAGATAATAGAAAAGACTATTGACAAAGAATTTGCAAAAGGAAATTCTTTTGAAGAGGTATTCTATACCGATTCAGAGGCACGAAAATTTGCGTCAGCACTTGTAAGATAAGGAGATTGCAGCGTTGAGTATTTTAAGCATTATAATTGCAATTTTACTTTTTGGCTTTATGATTTTGTTTCACGAGCTTGGCCACTTTGCCATGGCAAAGTGGGCCGGAGTTAAAGTGAATGAATTTGCCATAGGTATGGGCCCAAAGATTATTTCAAAAACAGTGGGGGACACAACCTATGCGCTGCGCCTTTTTCCAATCGGCGGTTTTGTGGCTATGGAAGGTGAAGATGAGGACAGCGCCGATTCCCGAAGCTTTACCGCCTGCCCGGTGTGGAAAAGAATTATAATAACCGCCGCCGGCGGCATTATGAACCTGATTTTGGGACTTATAGTGGTGATTGTTCTCACCTGCGGACAGAGCCTGCTCGGTACTACCACCGTTGCGAACTTCACCGAAAATTCCGTTTCGGCGAACTATTTGCAGGTCGGGGACAAAATTACCGCGGTGAATGGTGAATCCGCCGACTGCGACTACGATATAATTTATTCGCTTATCCGTGACGGAGACGGCATTGTTTCCATGGATGTTATCCGCGACGGAAAGAAGCTTCATATTGACGACATCAATTTCGATATGGCGGACTACGGCGGAACGAAAGCCATTGTGCTCGACTTCGGCGTTTACGGCGAGGAGCCGACCTTCGGCAGAGTGATTTCGTATTCTTTCCGTTGGATGTATTCGCTTATCAAGCTTGTATGGCGTTCCCTCGGGGACATCATCAGCGGCAACTTTGCGTTGAACCAGCTTTCCGGTCCCATCGGTGTTACTGAGGCATTTGCGGAGGCGGCTTCCTCCGCGAATATCAAGAGTCTGCTGCTCATTCTGGCGCTTATTACGGTGAACCTTGGCGTATTTAACCTTATGCCACTGCCCGCGTTGGACGGAGGAAGAATCTTCTTTATGTTAATAGAATGGATTTTCGGAAAACCGGTCAACCGTAAGGCAGAAGCGATAATCCACTCCGTGGGAATGGCGCTTTTGCTCGTACTGATGGTGGTAGTCGCATATAACGACATAGTAAAGCTTGTTGCGAGGTGACATACTTGGCAAAGGAAGTTAAAATCGGAAACATTGCAATCGGCGGGAATAACCCGGTGGCAATTCAGTCAATGATAAGCGTTCCATCGACAGATATTGAGGGCAGCGTGCGCCAGGCAAAGGAGCTTGAGTATGCGGGCTGCGAAATTCTGCGCGCCGCGATTCCTGATATGGCGGCGGTAGAGCTTATTCCCGCGATAAAAGATGCCATAAGCATCCCGCTTGTGGCGGATATTCACTTTGATTACAAACTTGCGCTTGCCGCAGTGGAAGCAGGAGTTGACAAAATCCGCATAAATCCGGGTAATATCGGCTCGGAGGACAGAGTTCGCAAGGTGGTGGAGGCCTGCGGCAATGCGGGAGTTGCCATGAGAATAGGAGTAAACGGCGGTTCGCTTGATAAACGTCTTCTTGAAAAATACGGTGCGCCTACGGCGGAAGCTCTTGCGGAAAGCGCTATGGAGAATGTTGCCATGCTTGAAAAATTCGGTTTTACCGATACGGTAATCTCAATAAAATCAAGCAATGTAAAAACCATGATAGATTCCTGCCGCCTTGTGGCAAAACGCTGTGATTATCCGCTTCATCTCGGAGTTACCGAAGCAGGAACGGAACATATGGGAATAATTAAAAATGCAATAGGAATAGGCTCGCTGCTTGTTGACGGAATAGGTTCAACCGTGCGCGTTACACTTACCGCAGACCCCGTTCGCGAAATATATGCCGCAAAGGACATTCTTAAAGCAGCCGGTGTGCGCAAATTCGGTGTAAACATTGTTTCCTGCCCGACCTGCGGCAGAACAAGAATAAACCTTATAAAGCTTGCAAAAGAAGTTGAAAATGCTCTTGCGGGTTGTAATAAAGATATAACCGTTGCCGTAATGGGATGTGCGGTCAACGGCCCGGGCGAAGCACGCGAAGCCGATATCGGCGTTGCAGGCGGCGACAGGTGCGGACTTATTTTTAAGAAAGGCGAAATTCTTCGTAAAGTTCCGGAAGAAGATATTCTTACGGCTCTGCTTGAAGAAATTGAACGGATTTAATCAATGGGAAAAACGGTTGCGGAGGTTTTTGACATTGAAAAAAACTCCGTGCTTGCCGCGGCGGAAATTTCCGCTATGCGCATAGACATGGAAAACCGCTGCGTAGAGGCAAAGATAAACCCCGGCAAAACGGTACATAAAAAAGAAATATATGCGCTGCAAAGCGAGCTTTGTGAAAAGCTGGGCATTAAAAATGTCCGGCTTATTCCTGTTTACAGCGCTTCAATGTTTAGTGAGGATTACTTCGGCGATATAGTCCATGAAGCAGCAAGAAATGGGGTTCCCGCCAATGGATTTTTTACGGATTGTACCGTTCATTTCAGTGAAGGCAGATTAAATATAGAACTTGCCCACGGCGGACTTGATATTTTGCTGAAAGAACATTGCGATAAAATCATGCAAAAAATAATCCGCGAAGAATTTGGCATTACAATAGATGTTGTTTTTTCCGGCGTTACAGAAGTGGACGTTTCTGCAATAAATATACAGACACAGCCGCCGGTAACAAATTTTGCACCGATAAAGCAGCGTGCCGCGGCGCAGCCGCACACGGTGAAAGCGGTATCAGGTGCGGAGCTTGACCTTTCGGGACTTCCCATAGATTCTTCCGAAATGACGGTGATTATGGGCAAACCCATAAAGCAGAGGCCCATGAAGCTTTCGGATGTTGATATGCAAAGCGGAAAAGTCGTTGTCTGGGGCGATATTTTTTCAACGGATTCAAGAGAAACGCGGGACGGAGAAAGCGTTATTGTTTCAATAATGATAACCGACCTTACAGATTCAAATACGCTTAAAATAATTGCGAAGAAGAAAGATGCAGAAAATGTTCTTGCACTTAAGCCGGGTATGACTCTGCTTGTGCAGGGCGAAGCTTCGTTTGATAAATATGACCACGATGTTACAATAAGACCAAGGGATATTTGCAAGGTAAAAAGAATATACCGCACTGACGATGAGCAGGAAAAGCGCTTTGAACTTCATGTGCACACAAATATGTCTCAAATGGACGGCGTTACTCCGGGTGACAAACTAGTCAAACGAGCTTATGAATGGGGTCACCGCGGAATTGCGGTTACCGATCACGGTGTTGTTCAGGGATTTCCGGACGTTATGAATGCTGTCAAAGCGCTGAAGGATGACAAATTCAAAGCGGTTTACGGGCTGGAAGCGTATTATGTTGATGATACTGTAAAGGCGGTGCACGGTACGCCTGATGTGTCATTTGACGGAGAGATAATAGCTTTTGACCTTGAAACCACGGGACTTTCCGCCGCTATTGACCGCATTACGGAAATAGGCGCAGTACGCATTGTCGGCGGAGAGCTTAAAGATGAGTTTTGCACCTTTGTAAATCCTGAAAAGCATATTCCGGAGCGGGTTACCGAACTTACGGGAATTGATGATGCAATGGTTGCCGATGCGCCTTGCGAAGAAGAAGCGCTTCGCGCTTTTTACAGCTTTTGCGGAAATTCAAAATTCCTTGTAGCGCACAATGCCGGGTTTGATACAAGCTTTCTGAAAGCGGCAAACAAGCGCCTTGGCTGGGAATTCACATACGAATATGCAGATACTGTGGCAATGGCGCGGTCGATGTATCCCGATCTCAAAAACCACAAGCTGGACACGTTAGGAAACTATTTAAAGCTTGCTCCGTTCAATCATCACCGTGCCTGTGATGATGCAAGAGAACTTGCCCTTATTCTTGTACGCATGATGGAAGAACTTCGTCATCGTTATAATATAGACAATTTTAACGAGATAAACGGGCTGCTTCGCGGAGCGGATCCGCGTAAGCTGCCTATGTATCATCAGATAATTTTGGCAAAAACGCAACGCGGATTAAAGAATCTTTATGAGCTTGTTTCAAAATCCAATGTGGAATATTATCGTAAACGCCCGCGCGTGCCAAAAAGTTTGCTGATAAAATACAGAGAAGGACTGATTGTAGGTTCCGCATGCGAAGCAGGCGAACTTTATACCGCAGTAAGAGAGGGCAAGCCTCACGATGAACTTGTAGATATTGCAAAATTCTATGATTATCTTGAAATTCAGCCCATTGGCAACAATGAATATCTTTTACGTGAAGGAAAAGCCGAAAATGAAGAACAGCTTCGCGATTGGAACCGTCAGATAGTGGAGCTTGGAGAGGAACTTGGTATTCCCGTTGCGGCAACGGGCGACGTGCATTTCCTTGATCCCGAGGATGCGGACTACCGCAAGATAATTCAGAATGCTCAGGGCTATGGCGACGCTGAAAACCAGGCGCCCCTGTATTTCAAGACAACAAGAGAGATGCTTGATGAATTTGCCTATCTTGGCGAAGAAAAGGCACGGGAGGTTGTTATCACCGTGCCGAACCGTATTGCGGATATGTGCGATGTATTAAAACCCATACTTGACGGAACTTATACGCCTTATATAGAGGGCGCAGAGGAAGACCTTCAAAACCGGTGCTGGAAGCGTGCCAACGAGCTTTATAACGAAGAGGGTAAGGGAATAGACCCGATAATTGAAAAACGCTTAAGCCGCGAGCTTGATTCTATTATAAAGCACGGCTATGCCGTTTTGTATGTAATTGCGCAAAAGCTCGTTACAAAATCCAACGAGGACGGCTATCAGGTCGGCTCCAGAGGCTCTGTAGGCTCATCCTTTGTAGCAACCATGAGCGGAATTTCAGAGGTTAATCCGCTTCCGCCGCATTATTGCTGCCCGAAATGCCGTCACACGGAATTTGTTACCGACGGTTCAGTCGGTTCGGGATTTGACCTTCCGCCAAAGGTTTGCCCAAACTGTGGAACAGAGATGAAGCGCGACGGACACGACATTCCGTTTGAAACTTTCCTTGGCTTCCATGGGGACAAAGCGCCGGATATAGACCTTAACTTTTCCGGCGAATATCAGTTTTATGCTCATCGCTATACAGAAGAACTTTTCGGTAAAGACCATGTTTTTAAAGCGGGCACAATAGGTGCGGTTGCGGATAAAACCGGATACGGCTATGTTAAAAAATATTGCGAGGAGCACGGAGTAACCTATAATAAGGCGGAGGAAACCCGCCTTGCCATGGGGTGCACGGGCGTTAAGCGTACCACAGGTCAGCATCCGGGAGGAATGGTTGTCATTCCGGCGGGATATGATATAACGGATTTCTGTCCTATGCAGCATCCGGCAGATGACGCGGAATCCGATATGCTGACAACGCACTTTGACTTCCACGCTCTGCATGATACCATTCTCAAGCTGGACGAGCTTGGGCACGATGTTCCTACTCTTTATAAATATCTTGAAGATATGACCGGACTTAAAACCACGGATATTCCTATGAGCGACGAGAAAGTATACAGCCTGTTCCAGTCGCCGGAGGCACTCGGCGTTAAAGCAGAGGATATAGATTGCCAGACGGGAAGCCTTGCCATTCCGGAAATGGGAACAAACTTTGTTAAGGGAATGCTTCTTGATGCAAAGCCTAAGCATTTTGCAGAGCTTATTCAGATTTCAGGACTTTCCCACGGTACTGATGTTTGGCTTGGCAACGCGCAGGAGCTTATTAAAAACGGAACCTGCACCATTGCGAATGTAATAGGTACCCGTGACAGTATTATGACGGATCTTATCCGCTATGGGCTTGAGCCGAGTATGGCGTTTAAGATAATGGAAATAACTCGTAAGGGTAAGGCTTCAAAGCTTTTGACTGATGAGCACAAAGCTGCCATGCGTGAGCACGGCGTTCCCGAATGGTACATTCAAAGCTGTCTTAAAATCAAATATATGTTTCCTAAGGCTCACGCCGCAGCATATGTTATAGGAGCAATTCGATTGGCTTATTACAAGGTCTATTATCCGCTTGAATTCTATGCTGCAATATTTACCGTACGCGGAGACGACCTTGACGGCGGAATAGCCGCAAAGGGCAGAGAAGCCGTTAAAAAACGCATTAAAGAAATGCATGCAATGGAAAGCATGAATAAAGGCGAAGAGGACCAGCTTACCATGCTTGAGATAACCAATGAAATGCTTGCACGAGGATATGAATTTTTGCCGGTTGACCTCTATCATTCCACAGCAAAGACCTATGTACCGGAAAACGGAAAGCTCCGTTTGCCGTTTGTATCGCTGAAAGGTCTTGGAGAAAACGCCGCAAAGCAGCTTGAAGAAGCCGGCAAAAAAGGTGAATATCTTTCCGTTGACGATGTTTCGCTTCGGGCGGGGGTCGGTTCCGGCGTTATGGATATTCTTCGTGCCAACGGCGTGCTCAAGGGACTGCCGCAGACAAGGCAGGTAAGCTTTTTTGAAATGTAAACGGGGGATTTTTTTATGATTTATCTTGACGGAAGCCGTTTTTTCTTTGATATAGAAGGCTGCTTTTCCGATAGGGTAAAAGACGCGCGTCTTAAATGCTCAAACAAAGAACACGACCCTTTCGCAGGGGAAATTTGCAAAGGCTTTGCGGATTTTTTCGGCGCAAAGCCTGAAAATGTTCGTGCGGCAAAAGATTATTCCGTGATTTTCGGCGCAATTTTGCAAAAAGACGCCGTTATTACCGTACCGGAATTTGACGAAGCGGAAGATATTATAAAGTCTGCTTTGCCAAAGGCAAAAATCATACTTACAAAGAAAACTTCTGATATGAAAATAAGGACAATAGAGCAAAACCCTGATGCTAATGCGGTATTTTTGACAAATCCCTGTTGTCCTGCAAGCCTAGAGCTTTCACGCGACGAGATAAAGCGCCTTGCTTTGAGCACGGAAAAACTTTTTATCGTGGACGAAAGCCATATGGTAGGCGAGGATAATTCGGCAATAAAGCTTGTTGAAGAGGTGCCGAATATTGTGGTGCTCAAAAAAATGCGCTTTGGGGGCGAGCCGGTTTTTGCCTGCGGCAAAAACCTTCCGGAATTTGACTGCAAAATTACAGTGGAGGATGAAGCGGCGGCAAATGTGATATTCAATCATACTTCTGCGCTTAAAACCGCGCTGCGTAAGCTTTGCGACAGCCGTGACAGCCTTTATATAAGAATAAAAAAGCTTGCGATAAAGTACGGCTCCGTTGAAAGACTTTATCGCACAAAGGCAGATTGCGTTTTTTTTAAGGTAAAAGACGCGGAAAAAAGATGTGCTGTGCTTATTGAGCACGGAATTACGGTGCGGTGCAGGGACGGATATTTCTGCGTTTTTGCAGGTAATAAGGACGAAAATGAAGCAGTGCTTACGGCATTGGAATCCGTGCTTCAATAATCGGCTTTCTAAAAATTTACTTTTTAGAAATAATTTTTTATTGACAAAAGGAGGTCTTTCGGGATATAATATTTAGTAATCTGAAAAATCTCCGATTTGAGGGAGTAATTCCGCTCCGCATTTGTGGAACGAAGCGCTTTCGTCAATACGGCGCAAATCGTCCGGAACGCTTTTAAAGAATGAGACTCATGTGTGGGCAACTTGCCGGCACGTGAGTTTTTTTGGTTTACTTAAATAAAACAGACACAAAAGGGGTTAATTTTGATGAAAGAAATCTACCGGCAATCCGTTGAAGAAGTGCTGGAAGAACTGAAAACAACAGACAAAGGTCTTACTCAGCGCGAAGCCGCCGCACGTCAGGAAAAATACGGCCCTAATAAGCTTAAGGAAGCTGCCAAAGCAACCGCGCTCCAGCGGTTTTTTAAGCAGCTTAAAGACCCGATGCTTATTATTTTGTTAGCGGCCGCCGCGGTTTCTGCTGCTACGGATTTTATTGCAGGCGAAAGCTTTACCGAAAGCATAATTATTCTTGTGGTCGTACTGCTCAATGCAATTCTGGGCGTTATACAGGAAAGTAAGGCGGAAGCTGCTATTGAAGCTCTTCAGACCATGACTGCGGCAAAATGTAAAGTGCTTCGCGACGAAAAGACAGAAGTGCTTGAAAGCAGCAATCTTGTTCCCGGGGATGTGGTTATTCTTGAAGCAGGCGATGCGGTGCCTGCCGACGGAAGGCTTATTGAATGTGCTTCACTTAAAATTGAAGAAGCTGCGCTTACGGGCGAAAGCACGCCGGAAAATAAAACGGTTGAAACTATTGCAAAGGATGTTACTCTCGGCGACAGAGAGAATATGTGTTATATGGGTTCCACCGTTGTTTACGGCAGGGGCAAAGCAATAATTACATCTACCGGAATGAACACCGAAATGGGCAAGATTGCCGGTGTTCTTTCTAAGACAGAGCAGGAGGAAACCCCGCTTCAGAAAAAACTTTCACAGCTTGGAAAAATGCTTTCAAAAGCTGTTCTCGGAATATGTATTTTTATATTCATATTTGACCTTATTGTTTCCGGCGAGTTTACAATTCAATCTGTGCTTAAAAACTTTATGGTTGCGGTTTCACTTGCGGTTGCCGCCATTCCGGAGGGTCTTGCGACAGTTGTAACCGTAGTTTTGAGCATAGGCGTTACCAACATGAGCAAGCGCAACGCGGTTGTAAGGCGGCTTACCGCGGTAGAAACCCTTGGATGCACACAGGTAATATGCTCTGATAAAACAGGTACGCTTACCCAAAATAAAATGACCGTTGTGGAGCATACAGGCGATACAAAAGTCCTTGCGGAAGCAATGACTCTTTGTAACGACGCAGTTTTTGAAGACGGCGGCGCCAAGGGCGAGCCGACAGAAGCGGCGCTTGTTAACTTCGGCGCCGCAGAGGGAATTATAAAAAGCGAGCTTGAAAAAATGCAGCCCAGAGTTGCCGAAGCGCCTTTTGATTCCGGCAGAAAGATGATGTCCACAATTCACAAATGCGGCGACGCATTTGTACAGTATACAAAAGGCGCGCCCGACGAAGTTCTTCGCCGCTGCATAAGCTATGAACAGGACGGAAAAATTCTTCCCATGACGGAGGAAAAGCGCAGAGAAATACTTGATAAAAACCATTCCATGGCAGATAAGGCTTTGCGCGTGCTTGCTGCGGCAAAACGGAACTGGAACGCAGTTCCGGAAGATGTAACTCCCGAAAATCTCGAACAAGATCTTTGCTTTATCGGGCTTACGGGTATGATTGATCCAATCCGTCCGGAAGTCAAAGCCGCGATTGCCGAATGCCGCAGCGCGGGAATACGTCCGGTTATGATCACAGGCGACCACAAGGATACTGCTGTGGCCATTGCAAGAGATCTTGGAATAATTTCAGGCCCCGAGCAGGCGATTACCGGTGCGGAGCTTGACAAATTAAGCGATGAAGAGCTTGATAAAGCGGTTGAAAATTACGGCGTTTACGCCCGTGTTCAGCCGGAGCACAAGGTTCGCATTGTTTCCGCATGGAAGCACAGGGGCGCCGTTACGGCAATGACCGGCGATGGAGTAAACGACGCTCCTTCAATAAAATCCGCAGATATCGGTATCGGAATGGGAATAACCGGAACCGATGTTACCAAGAATGTTGCGGATATGGTTCTTTCCGATGACAATTTTGCCACTATTGTTTCTGCTGTTGGGGAAGGCCGGCGAATTTATGACAATATCCGTAAGTCAATTCAGTTTCTGTTGACCTCAAATTTAAGCGAGGTGCTCGGTGTATTCTTATCAACGCTTATGGGATTCACTCTGTTTAACCCGGTACATCTTCTGTTCATAAACCTGATTACGGACTGTTTTCCTGCCCTTGCCCTTGGGCTTGAAAAGGCGGAGCCGGATACCATGAAGCGCCCGCCTCGATCTTCATCCGACGGAATCTTTTCGGGAGGAATGGCAGGCGATATCGCTTATCAGGGAATTTTGATTACTGTAATAACGCTTGTTTCCTATATAATCGGTCACAGCATGGAGGTTGGCCATTTTGCAATACCGCACGGAGTTTCTCCTGACGGAATGACAATGGCTTTTCTTACCATGAGTATGTGCGAAATTTTCCATGCGTTTAATATGCGCTCTCAGCGCAAAAGCGTGTTTAAGCTTGGGCATAACATAGTGCTTTGGATGGCAATGCTCGGTTCCGTTGCGCTTACCACGATTGTGCTTGAAGTTCCTGCGGTAGCAAATGCTTTCGGATTTACTCCTGTTAGCTGGAACGAATACGCAATCGCTATCGGTCTTGCGGTGCTTATAGTTCCTATTGTCGAGACAGTCAAAGCATTTCAGCGCAAAGCCGCAAAGAAAAAAGCAGAGTAATATATAAAAAACTCCGTATGGTATTTAATCTAACCATACGGAGTTTTGTTTTATAAAAACGAATTGCTGAAAAGTCCATAGAAAACTAAAAAGGTAATAAGAAAAATGATTGCATTTTTGTAAATATAACAGAGCTTCACAAATGTTATTTTACATGTCTTTTGGCATTGAAAACCCAAGCTTTTCAAGAAACCATGCGTTATTTACGGTAAAAGAGCGCTCGTCAAGATAGGCAAGGTGTTCCGCGTCGCTTTCAAAGCGGAATGTAAGTTTATATGAGCAAAGCGCCTGCCAGTTAAAACCGCGGCCGTCCTTAGCCTTGCCGTATTTTGTATCACCTATAAGCGGATGCCCTATGGCGGCAAACTGGGCGCGAATCTGATGAGTGCGGCCGGTAAGAAGTTCAGCTTCCACAAGGCTCATTCCATCGCGGGAAGCAAGTACGGTATATTTTGTCTTTGCTGTTTTTGCACCGGGCGCAGGGGCTGAAAGCGCCTCCACAGTATTTGTTTTTTCATTCTTTAGAATAAAATGTTCAAGAATATCGCTTTTGCGTTTCGGCGTGCCCTTTACCACGCAGAGATACTTTTTCTCAAGCTCGCGATCCTTTATCTTGTCATTTAGCACCCGAAGGGTGGCGGCATTTTTTGCGGCTATAACAATGCCGCAGGTGTTGCGGTCAATTCGGTTGCAAAGGGCGGGAACAAAGGAATTTTCCGCGGCGGGGTCGTATTCGTGCTTTTTATAAAGATAATGCTGAATTCGCGCAATAAGGGTATCTGCGCACCATTCGTTCCCTTCGTGAACAAGAAGCCCTGCCGGTTTGTTCACAAGCAAAATATTTTCATCCTCGTATACAATATCTATTGCCGATGGAGCAAGCATAAATTCGGGGCGCTTGCTTTCCGCTTCAAAAAATTCGTCGGAAATATAACATTCAACAACATCGCCTTCGTTAAGACGGTTTGAAATTTCGCAGCGTTTTCCGTTAAGCTTGATGCGCTTTATGCGAATATATTTATAAAGCAGCGCCGTTGGCAGCTTCGGAACCGACTTGGTTATAAATTTATCAAGGCGTTGGCCGGCGTCGTTTTTTGTAATTTTAAATTCCTTCATTACAATACCTCTTGAAAAAACTGTGCTGAAAATAGTATAATATTTTAAAATGAATTTAGCAAGAAAAATATAAGGGAGGTGTGAGCGATTGGAAAATCTTCACGAAGGGCACCGCAAAAGAATGAAAGAGCGTTTTATCAAAAGCGGCCTTGACGATTTTGCACCGCACAACATATTGGAACTCCTTTTATTTTACAGTATACCGCGCGGGGACACAAACCCTGTTGCCCACCGGCTTATTGATACCTTCGGAAGCCTTTCGGGCGTATTCGACGCCACTCCCGAAGAGCTTGCGAAAGTGGACGGAGTGGGAGAAAACAGCGCAATTCTGATTTCGATGATTCCGCAGATAGCCAGAAAATATCTTGAAGATAAAGCGGATACGGCAAATGTCGTAGTCGGATGCAGCGATATCGGCGCGTTTCTTTTGCCGAAATTTGTCGGAAGAACAAACGAAGCTCTTATGATGGTTTCAATAGACAACAAAAACAAGATTATTTCATGTTCCGTTGTGGCAGAGGGCACGGTTGACAGCGCAAAGGTTTCACGCAGGAAAATTATGGAAGAAGCAATGAAGGTCAAGGCTACAAGAGTAATACTTGCGCACAATCATCCCTGCGGGGTTGCCGTTCCGTCAAGCGAAGATGTAGTTATGACAAAAGAAATAGGAAGACTGTTTGCTCAGGTGGGAATTGAGCTTGTTGACCATATAATTGTTGCCAATGATGATTATGTTTCAATGGCGGCAAGCGGATTTGCCATAAAATAACATGCTGAAAAAGTAATTTTACATAAATAAAGGTTTGCAATTTACCGAGGAATATGTTAGAATCTTAATGTTATGATTTTATGCGCAGATTTGTCAAGTATAGCTAAAAAACCGCTTGACAAAAGCATATTATACATATATAATATTTTCCGTGGCGTTGCGAGGGATTGTTATGATTGTGGATATTAAAGAATTGTTCGATGCGCCAGGCACAAGCATTCCGCTTGAAGGAGAAATTGATCTTTCTCAAGTGGAAATATGGGGAGAAAATATTTTTTCATCTCCAGTGCAAATCAGCGGCATTTTTCAAAACCGTTCCGGCATAGTTACATTGAAGTACAGGGCTACCGCTGTGCTTGAATATAACTGTGACAGATGCGGAAAGAAAACCAGAAGAAACGCGGAATATGAATTTGAGCACTGGCTTGCAAGAGAGCTTGCTTCCGGTAACGAGAATGACGAATATATCATGGTTCCGACGGGAAACATTGATATGGACGAGCTTGTTATGACGGATGTTACGCTTGAACTTCCGTTCCAGCTTCTTTGCCGTGAAGACTGCAAGGGGCTTTGCCCTGTTTGCGGCGCAGATCTTAACGAGACGACCTGTAAGTGTAACACAAAACAGATCGACCCCCGCCTTGAAAAGTTAAAAATGCTGCTGGACAGCTAAAAAAGGACTAATTCTGTTAAGGAGGTGCTTCATCATGGCGGTACCGAAGAGAAAGGTTTCAAAAGCAAGAAAGAATAAAAGACGTTCTAATGTCTGGAAGATTTCAGCTCCGGCATTTTGCAAATGCCCGCAGTGCGGCGAACTTAAGCTTCCGCATGTAGTATGCAAAAATTGCGGCTATTACAAAGGCAGAGAGATCGTCAAAGTCGAAGAAGCATAATCTTTGCAAAACGGGAGAGGGTCAAAAGCCCTCTCTTTTTTGTTTCTGATGTTTTTATTATGGAGTAAAATGAACGATATACTTTTTAAGACCGGGGACGGCGTATTTTCTTAACGCTTTGCCGGAATATGTGTGCAAAACGGAAAAGTCCTTATTCAGAAAGCGACGAATGACACCGGTTTCGCTTTTCCCGGCGGTCATACCGCTTCCCATGGGGCAGCAAGCCCTGCCACCGGCTTTGCCTTTATTATTGAAATTACGGACGAGAGCACACAGAGGAACGCAGTCTTTGCGGCAAAAGAGCATATCGGGGGGCAGGAACTTTGATATGGAGTTTTACTGGGTTTCAGCTGATGAAATATCTGATCTTGAAATCTATCCAGATAACTGCAAAAAGTTTCTTTTAAGCCACGATGGCGGATTGCGGCATTTTATCTATAAAGAATAGAAAAATATTTTTCGCAAGGTTTTTACATCAGCAATAATAAAAAAACAGTAGAAAACCAAAACTCTATTTGTTATAATATAATTTAGGATATTTTTGAAAAGAGGGCACGCTTTGTCTTTTGTAATTTCATCTGTTGAAAAAAACAGCCCCGCGGAAAAAGCGGGAATACTTCCCGGTGAAAGCATTGTTTCAATAAACGGAAACGTCATAAAGGACGTTTTGGACTACCGGTTCTATATGATTGACAGCAGCATTAAAATAGAAATAATCGGTCTTGACGGCAAGCACCGCACGGTGTCTGTCAAAAAGCCCGAATACGACGATCTTGGCCTTGATTTTGAAACCTATCTTATGGATAAGGAGCGCTGCTGCAAAAATAAGTGCATTTTTTGCTTTATTGACCAGATGCCGCCGAATATGCGAGAAACGCTTTACTTTAAAGATGACGATTCGCGTTTGGGCTTCCTTTTCGGTAACTACATCACCATGACGAACCTTGAGGACGAGGACATTGACAGAATTATCAAGATGCACCTTTCCCCGATTAACGTTTCGGTACACACAACTAACCCGGAGCTTCGGGTGCAGATGATGAAGAACCCGAAAGCCGCAGATTCTTTGCGGTATTTAAAAAAACTTGCGGACGCGGGTATCGCTCTTCATATTCAGCTTGTGCTTTGCCCGGGAATAAACGACGGAAGAGAACTTGAAAGAACCTTCAGCGACCTTGCAAAGCTTGGCCCTGCGGTGGAAAGCGCCGTGTGCGTGCCGGTGGGTTTGACAAAGTACCGCGAAAAGCTGCCGAAGCTTACGCCTTATGATGCAAAGGGAGCAAAAGAGGTTATTTCAATTGTCGACTCATTCCGCGAAAAGATGAAAAAAGAACGCGGAATAGCCGTTGCGTATGCTGCGGATGAGTTCTTCATCAAGGCGGGGCTTCCGCTTCCGGAATATGAGTATTACGATGAATTTACCCAGCTTGAGGACGGCGTGGGTCTTTGCACGCTGCTCAAGCATGAATTTTATGAAGCACTCGATTATTTTCCGCCGGCGGAGTATCGCCGCAGAGTGACTATTCCGACGGGAAAAGCAGCATACTCCACAATAAAAGAGCTTGCGAATGCGGCTGAAAGCCGCTATAATGGGCTTAAAATTGACGTTATAGCAATGGAAAACAACTTCTTCGGAGAGCTTATAACCGTCACAGGGCTGCTTACAGGCAGAGATATAGCAGCGCAGCTTAAAAACAGGGATAACGGCGATGCGGTGCTCATATGCGAAAGCACTCTGCGGTACGAGCACGACAAATTTATTGACGACACCACACCGGAATATGTTGAGCACGAGCTTGGGCTGCCGGTGCTCATGGTGCCGAACGACGGCTATAAGCTTCTTTGTGCAATGCTCGGAGAAGACGCCGAAGACGATTGTGAAGTAATATACGGATAACCTGTTTGGAGGATGGAATATGTCAAAACCGATAATTGCCATAGTAGGGCGCCCAAATGTGGGAAAATCAACGCTTTTCAATAAACTTACCGGAAAGCGCCTTGCGATTGTAGAGGATACTCCCGGTGTTACCAGGGACAGAATATACAGCGAATGTGAATGGCTCAACCATACTGTTATGCTTATCGACACCGGCGGTATCGAGCCCAAAACGGACGACGGAATGCTTTCAAAAATGCGCGACCAGGCAAATATCGCCATTGAAAGCGCAGATGTAATAATTCTTGTTACCGACCTTTTGTCGGGCGTTACCGCCAATGACGCCGATATTGCCGCAATGCTGCTTAAAAGCGGCAAGCCGGTGGTGCTTTGCATAAATAAGTGCGACAGAATAGGCGAACCGCCGGCAGAATTTTATGAATTCTATAACCTTGGTCTCGGTGACCCGATAGCGGTTTCTTCCGTTCACGGACACGGAACCGGAGATCTTCTTGATGCGTGCTTTAAATATATTGATTTCGACAAAGAAGATGAGTATGATGAAGATACGGTAAAGGTTGCAATAATAGGCAAGCCAAATGTCGGAAAGAGCAGTCTTGTTAACCGCATCGCCGGAGAAGAACGCGTAATTGTTTCCGATATGGCAGGAACAACCCGCGACGCTACAGATACCGAGGTTGAAAACAAGTACGGCAAGTTTGTACTTATTGATACCGCAGGTATACGCCGCAAAAGCAGAGTTGACGACAACGTTGAAAAATACAGCGTACTTCGTTCATATATGGCGGTGGACCGCAGCGACGTCTGCGTAATTATGATTGACGCTACCGAAGGTTTTACCGAGCAGGACAGCAAAGTCGCAGGCTATGCTCACGAACAGGGAAAAGCCTGCGTTATCGCCGTAAACAAATGGGACGCTGTCGAAAAAGACGGAAACACAATGAATAAGTTCCAAAAAGAACTGGAAGCGGATTTCAGCTTTATGTCATATGCACCCATTGTATTTATTTCTGCGCTTACAGGTCAAAGAGTGGACAAGCTTTTTGAGCTTATTGTTTCAACTTATGAACAAAACTGCCGCAGAATTTCAACCGGTATGCTCAACGACATGCTTTCGTATGCTACCGCAAAGGTACAGCCGCCGTCTGATAAGGGCAAAAGGCTCAAGCTGTATTATATGACTCAAGCTTCCACAAAGCCGCCTACGTTTGTTGTATTTTGCAACCGCTCTGATTTGTTCCATTTTTCTTACCAAAGGTATATTGAGAATCAAATAAGAGAAACATTCGGTCTTACAGGCACGCCGATTAAAATTGTCGTGCGCGAAAGAGGCAAAGATAAGGGTTAATTTTTTTCTGGAGGACGGTATTTTGGACGGCTTCGGAATGATATTTTTTGTATGTATTGGCGTTGCAGTAATTTCTTATCTTATCGGAAGTTGCAATATGGCAATAATCATATCAAAATTTCATAAATTTAAAGACATACGCGATTATGGAAGCGGAAACGCAGGAACGACAAACATGCTGCGCATATTTGGGAAAAAGGCGGCGTCATATACGTTTGGCGGCGATTTTATAAAAGGAGCGCTTACGGTTTTTATTGCGCGCGCGGCTTTACGCGGCCTTGAACTTCCGTTTGATATAGGTTACATTGCAGCAATTTTTGTTGTGCTTGGGCATATTTTTCCTATATATTTCAAATTTAAGGGAGGAAAAGGTGTCGCTACGGCATTCGGCGCAATGCTGGTGCTTAACTGGATTGCTTTTTGCACGATTCTCATAGGTCTTGTGCCGATGCTTTTTGTAATAAGAATCGTTTCCGCCATTTCTCTTTGCGGAGCCGCGCTTTATCCTGTTCTTACGGCGCTTGTACTTTGGCTTGAAAACGCGGATTTTGTTACGAAGATATTGCCGGATACGATTTGCGCGCTTGTTCTTTCGGCACTTACATTTTATGCACACAGAGAAAACATTGCGCGTTTTCGCAACGGAACGGAGAACTTTTTTGGAGAAAAGAAAAAATGAAGCTTAAAGTTAAGATGCCCGACCTTGTTCCGAAATTCAGGTTTAAGCTTAAGATCAAAATAAAAGGTATAGAGCTTTCCGAACGGCAGAAAAAAATATTAAGCACCGCAGTTGTTGCGCTGGCTGTTTGCGGATTTTACATCTGGCTTGGAATCGGCCTTGAAAAATACATGCCCGACGGATCAAGAGAAAATCTTCCTCCGCTTTTGGTAATGTACTCTGTTTTTCCTCTTTTTGTGCTGTTTTTCAGTATAAAAAGAGTAGTAAATATTTTGCGGGGCAAAGAGGACCAAGAGGTTATTGAACCCGCCGAGGCAAATTTGAAAGATTCTGAACAGAATAAAGAAGAAGCACAGGCTAAATAATAAAATAAGAACTCCCTGAGCAAGCGGCACAGGGAGCTCTTTATTTTTATAAAAATCAAACAGAAACTACTGACACGGAAAATAGCCCTTACCGGTAATTCCGTAAGGGCTAAATAAGCTAAAAATCAATTCGGTGTCAGATAGCGCGGGTGACTTTGCCGGAGCGCAGGCAACGAGTGCAAGCGTAAACATGGCAGGGTTTACCGTCAACAACAGCTTTTACGCGACGGACATTAGCTTTCCAGGTTCTGTTGGAACGTCTGTGGGAATGGGAAACTTTGATACCAAAGGTAACACCTTTTCCGCAGAAATCACATTTTGCCATAATGGCACCTCCTTTGTTCTTTCAGAAAGTCAACATTCATTATTTTATCAGATAAAATATAAAAAAGCAAGTGCTTCGACATAAAAAATACAGCGATTTTTGTAAAATTTACTGAAGTACTTGAAAATAATTATGTTTACAAAAAATTTACGCTCGGTTTTGCTTTTATGAAGCCTGTCGCCCTTGTAAAAGTATCGTTTTTCTTATATAATAAGATAAATAATTATACGATGATTTGACTTAGGAGAATATTATGCCTTCAATTTTTCACACAAGCTTTCAGTCTTTACTTTATATATTGATAATCAGACTTATTGTTGCGCTTACGGCGCTGCCGGTGCATGAATGCGCGCACGCCTATGCGGCAATGCGTATGGGCGACCATACTGCAGAACGGCAGGGAAGGCTTACGCTCAATCCGTTTGCGCACTTTGACCCCATCGGAACAACGGCGATTATTCTTTTTGGGTTTGGCTGGGCAAAGCCCGTTCCTATAAATCCGCTTAACTTCAATAATCCGAAAAAGGGAATGATGCTTTCTGCACTGGCAGGTCCGCTTTCCAACATAGGATTGGCGTTTTTATCCATGGTATTCTATAAGCTTGTCCCGCTGCTTTCGTATATAGGCGTCGGCGCAAGTTTTGTAAGTACGTTAAGCACATTCTTTTATTATGCGATGACAATCAACATTTCCCTTGGCGTATTCAACCTTATTCCGATTCCGCCGTTGGACGGTTCCCGAATTGCGACCTATTTTCTTCCGCAAAGAACCTATTTCAAAATAATGCAGTATGAACGTTATATTCTTATTGCTTTTTTCCTCATTCTGTGGCTTGGCGTTCTTGATATGCCCATTGCCTTTGTGGATGGTCTTGTTACAAAAGGACTTGATTTTATCACACTTCCGGTGGACTGGCTTGTAAGAGCAATCATAAGATAAGACAAAACTGAAAGTTTGGAGATGCAACCTTGACGGAAAAATTACAATATAAGCTTGAAAGCTTTGAAGGACCGCTTGACCTTCTGCTTTTTCTTATTCAAAAGCATAAGCTTAATATTTACGATATAAATATCTCCGAACTGCTGGAGCAATACACAAACGCTATTCGAGGAACGGAAAACCTTGACGACCTTGAGGGTGCATCGGAATTTTTGGAGATGGCTGCGCGGCTTGTTTATATAAAAACTGCTATGCTTTTACCCCGCGACGAGGATGATGAAGACAAAGACAAGCTTCGCCGCGAACTTCAGGGAGAACTTATCGAATATCGGGCGTGCAAAGAGGCTGCGGAATATCTTCGCTGCAGATTTTGCGGAAACAGCGTGTTTTCGCGCATTCCGATGAAAATTGAAGCAGACAGCACGTATTCACGCATACACCCTTCGGAGGATATTATTCGCGCGTATCTATCCGCTCTTGGAAGAAAGCAGCGTAAACTGCCGCCGCCGGTAGAAGCATTCAGCGGAGTTGTTCACACAAAGCTTATTTCGGTGCCGTCAAGGGCCGTTATACTTTTGCGGCGGCTTTATAAAAAAACGAAAATCAAGTGGAGCGAGCTTTTTAAAAATTCCGGAAGAAGCGAAAGCGTTGCAATGTTTCTTGCGGTTCTTGACCTTGTTAAAAACGGAAGAGTAAGGATAAGCGACGATAATCAGACGCTTGCCCTTGGCAGCAAGCAAAAGCACAGAAATGCAAAGGAAAAGGAGGACGCCGAGGTTGGAGCTGGAGCAATATGAAAAAATGGCGGAAGCCATACTTTTTGCCGGCGGCGAGCCGGTGGAACAGAAAACCGTAGCTGCGGCAATGGAGCTTGATGAAGAAGCCGCCGTGGCTGTGCTTGAAAGTCTTCAGGCAAAGTATGAAAAATTCGCAAGCTCTATCGAGGTGCTTCGTCTTGACACACAGTGGCAGCTTTGCACAAGAAAAGAATATGAGCCATATATACGCAGCGCTTTTGAAATAAAGCGCAATATTCCGCTTTCTCAGGCGGCGCTGGAAGTGCTTGCCGTTGTGGCTTATAATCAGCCGGTAACCCGCGCTTTTGCCGAACAGGTAAGAGGAGTGGATTGCTCCGGAGTTATGTCCACCTTGGCGGAAAAGGGGCTTATTGAAGAAGCAGGCAGGCTTGACCTGCCGGGTAAGCCTATCGCATACAGAACAACGCCGCTTTTCCTGCGGTCGTTCGGACTTTCCTCACTTGAGGACCTGCCGCCCATAGCGGACGAAGCGGAAACCTCCGAAAAAGAGGACGAGGCGGAAAGACAGGAGGAAATCAAGGATCAGCAGTCGCTGTTCGACGGGCAATAAAGAAATTCTGCCGGTGGGGAGGTGGTTACCGCGGGCTGGCTGATTTTTTTGGGAATAATACTGTTTATAATCTTGCTTTTGGCGCTGCCGGTTCATGTAATCGCCGAATGGAACGAGAAGCTCACCCTGCGGGTGCGGTATCTGTTTTTCAAATTCACGATAATTCCCGGCAAGGAAAAAGAAAAGAAAAAGAAAACGCCGAAAAAAGAAAAAGAAGAAAAGCCTACGGAAGAAAAACCGAAAAAGCCGAAGAAAAAGCATACGCCGGAAGAAATTATTGACGGCTTTATCGACGCGGTGCACCGCTACGGTCCGGGAGCAAAGCAAATTTTGCGGAACATAAGAGTTCACAGGCTGGAGGGCTACTGGCAAATTGCGGCGGAGGACGCCGCAGCCTGCGCCATTCGCTACGGAAGAATTTGCGCGCTGCTCAATACGGCGTTCGGCTTTTTGCGAAATTTGGTTAAAATCGAAAAGACAAAGCTTCGGGTATATCCGGATTTTATCGCGGAAAAGGAAGAAATCCGCGTGCTTGCGGATATTGAGGCAAACCCGCTTGTAGCTATAATCGGTGCGTTAAGAATCGCTTTTGCGTTTCTCAGCAATATTATAAAGGAACAGAAAAAAGAAACTTCAAAAAAGGAGCGTACATAAATGAGTGAAAAAAATCTTGAAGGATTGCTTAATGTTTCTCTTGAAAACATCAAAGGACTTGTGGATTCCAATTCAATAATCGGAAGTCCCATAACCACACCGGACGGAACCACAATTATTCCGGTTTCAAAAGTAAGCTTTGGATTTGCTTCAGGCGGTTCGGATTTTCCTTCCACAAGCCCTAAAGAGATGTTCGGCGGCGGAAGTGGCGGCGGAGTTACAATTCAGCCCATGGCGTTCCTTGTAATAAAGGGTGAAAGCGTGCGTATGATTCAGGTTGCGGACAAGAACAATATCTCCGAACGGCTGGCAAATATGGTGCCGGACGCTATTGATACGGTTTCTTCTCTTATTAACGGAAAAAAGAAAAATGCCCAGGAACCTGAAGTTATTGAAGAGATTAAGCCGGAAAAGCCTGCTGAAGGCGAAAGCACTGAAAAAGCCGAATGACATAAAAGCAAATCACTTTTGCATATATCTTTGCGGGAGTGATATGATTTGCGAAGGACAGTCGCTTTGATTTTATCCGTGCTCATAATTGCTGTTTTGAGCACAGAAGCTTTTGCAGATGCAAAGAGCGCCGTGCTCATTGATGCGGAAAGCGGAAGAGTGCTTTTTTCTCATAATAAGGATGAACGCCTTCCTATGGCGAGCACAACTAAGATTATGACGGCACTTATAGCGCTTGAACAGACAGATGCCGATAAAAGCTTTGCCGTAAAAGCAAGCGATGTTGCGGTGGAGGGCTCGTCAATGGGGCTTCTTCCAGGGGACAAGGTAACCTTGCGCATTTTGGCACAGGGTATGCTTCTCGCTTCGGGAAATGATGCGGCAAATGCCGCTGCGGCGCGTGTGGCAGGCTCCGTGCCGGCATTTGTAAAGCTTATGAACGAAAGAGCAAGAGAACTTGGTTTAAAAAACACAAGCTTTATGACCCCTTCAGGCCTTGACGGAGAGAAGCATTACTCGACGGCATACGATATGGCAATGCTTGCGCGCGAAGCACTAAAAAATCCTGATTTTGCCGAAATATGCGGAAAAACAAGCATAGCTGCGGAATATGGAAATCCGCCTTACAAACGATGGCTTTCCAACCATAACAGGCTGCTGAAAAGCCTTGAGGGCGCCACCGGAGTTAAAACCGGTTTTACAAAAAAGGCGGGGCGCTGCCTTGTTTCATCTGCAGAAAGGGACGGAGTGAGTCTTATCTGTGCAACGCTTTCATGCCCGGACGATTGGGACTATCACACAAAGCTTTATAATGACTATTTCGCTTTGCTAAAATCTTTTGAGCTTGAGCACCTTGTTCCTGCAACGGCTGTTCCGGTAACGGGAGGAACAGCAAATTCGGTGGTACTCTATGCGAAACCGGTTTCAGCTTCTCTTTTTGCAGAAGAAGAGGAAGATATTCGTGTGGTTTTGAGCACGGAACCGTTTCTTTTTGCTCCGGTTGAGAGCAAAACCGTAGTAGGCTGGGCATACTTTTACTCGGACAGTGTGCTCATAGCCAAAACGCCGCTTCTTACAAAGAATTCGGTGGATGTACAGCAATATAAAAAAGGCTTTTGGCAAAAAATAACGGATAAGTTTGGTTTTTAGGAGAACAGATGAAAGATACAAGAATTCAAAAGGCAATTGCCGATGCGGGGTATACATCCCGCCGAAAAGCGGAGGAGCTTATTGCCGCCGGAAAAGTCAAGGTTAACGGGCGTCCGGCTGAAATAGGAATGAAGGTCGATGTAAAACACGATTTGATTACGGTTAACGGCGAAGAAATCAACACCGCTTCCGGTGAAAAGCTATGGTATGTTGCCCTTAATAAACCGCGTGGATTTGTTACCACAACATCGGATGAACTGGGAAGAAAAACGGTAATGGACCTTGTAACGGATATTCCGGCAAGAGTTTATCCCATTGGGCGGCTTGACCGCAACAGTGAGGGCTTGCTGCTTTTAACAAATGACGGTGCTTTTGCAAATATGGTGATGCACCCAAGCGGAAATATTACTAAAACCTATCGTGTAACAGTACGTGAAGACGCAAATGAAGAGCACCTTGTTCAGTTTGCGGAGGGAGTAAAAATTGATACGGGTATTACCAAGCCTGCACAGGTAACGGTGCTTGAAAAAAGCGAAAACCGCACGGTTATGCAGTTTATTATAAGCGAGGGGAAAAACCGCGAAATAAGAAAAATGTGCGAAGCGGTAGGTCTTACAGTAATACGCCTTAAGCGTACCTCTATCGGCCCCATACGCCTTGGAATGCTTGCACAGGGTAAGTGGCGCGAGCTTGCTAAAGAAGAAGTTACGGCGCTTCGCAACGCTTCCGTAAAAGGAGTTTCAGAGCAGCCCGTGAAAAAGAAGGAAAATACCGCAAAAAAGCCGCTTGGAAAGATTGCAAGAAGGTTCTGAAAACGGTTTGAATTATATAAAAAATCGCCTTTTGCACTATAACAAAAGGCGATTTTTTTAAAACAAAATCCCGAAGCCGGGGAAGGCTTCGGGTAAAATTGCTTTATCAATTATTTGAGATAAATGGTTGCTGCGTAAACAAGAATTGTAATTACAAAGAAAGCGACGGCAAGATATTTTGTTATACGGCAGAGTCTTGCTTCATTGCTTTTGGCTTCTGCGTTAAAACCGCCGGAGCTTTTTCCGCCAAGAGCAGACATTCCGTCTGCTTTGCTGCTCTGAAGAAGTACGGTAATGGTGATAAGAACGCAGGTTATGATAAGAAGAATACTTCCTATGATTTCGTAGACAGTCATAATAAACCTCCAAACAACACAATAGCTTGTATTATAATAACACAGCCATCGCTAATTTGCAAGAGTTTTTTTAAAAAAACAAAAAGTGGTTCGATTTGCCATGTATTATATAAAAAATGGGTGAGATAATTATAACAGCCGCTTGATTTTGATAAAAACGGCGTTTGCTAAATCAAAATCGAACAGCTTTTTTGCGGGTGTTTCATATAACGGAAACACCCGCCTTTATTTTTTACACAAAGTCCGGAATATCTTCGGTGTCAGAGAACTCAACAAATCTGTCCTCATAGGTTCCGTCGGCAATCTTTTTAAGTTTATTTCTTCTGGGATAGAACACCTCAAAGGCGGCAAAAGCAGCAAACACGGCAATGAACGGAGTAAGGCGTTTAAGCGCCTTATTTGCGGAAACGCCGAACAGAATACCAAGAGCAAGCACAAAGGCCTGACACCAAAGAAAATCCCGATAATCAAAGTCATTGAAGATATCGGAGGCCCTGTCGTACCATTTTCTTAAAAATGCGTGCATATGCATAAATCAAAATCTCCTTTCAGATTATAAATTACAATGTTATTTGTTCAAAAAGGTCACCGTCTTTGGGAATTGCGCCCGCGGCAGGAAGATTCCTTGTGCGGAAGCGGTGAGCGTTTTCAAGCATGCCGTCAGCAAACGGTTTTACGGAGGCAACAACGGCATTCTTTTTAAGAGTCATTACAGCAACACCCTGTGTGTCACGCGCGGCTTTTTGAGGAATTGCGCCGGAATGGACAAGAAGAACGCGACCGCCGGAGGAAGTAAGCATATATTCTCTGTCTTCTTCCGACTGAAAGCAGGCGACAAGCGGAGCTTTGTCACAGTAGG
This sequence comes from Oscillospiraceae bacterium, assembly GCA_004556975.1. GTDB lineage: Bacteria > Bacillota > Clostridia > Oscillospirales > Ruminococcaceae > UMGS1668. The sequence goes on from SFFD01000001.1 coordinate 86,404, forward strand.
CACCAATAAGGCGCTTTCTTTTGGTTTTTGTTTCATAAGAAGAAAGAGGAACCTTGGCGGCTTTTCCGTTCTCATAAAAGAATAACATAAAACCTGTGAATTTTTCAACCACTGCCATAAAAATTGCGCTTTCACCTTCGTCAAAACCGAGCTTTGACGGAATGTAATCGCCCATTACGCTTGCTTTTGTGTCTTCAAAGTCTGCTGCGCAGGCCTTGTATACCTGGCACCTGTTGCTGAAGAAGAGCAATTCGGCATTGTTGCGGCTTTCCTGAGTAATGATGATTTCGTCGCCCTCCTTTAGCTTATGTTCACCGGACATACGCAGGGATTGCGGCGTAATTTTTTTGAAATAGCCCTCTTTTGTAAAGAAAAGAGTAACCGGATAATCCGGAATTTCTTCTGCGGGAGCGGCCGCTGCTGTTTCGCTTACATAAATGATCTCACTTTTCCGCGGCTGGTCATATTTTTTGATTACGTCTTTAAGTTCTGATATGATAATGTTATTTATCTTATCCGGATTTGCCAGAATATCTTCCATTTCGGCAATTTCACGGCGCAGACTTTCAATATCCGCGGTACGCTTGAGAATATACTCGCGGTTTAGATGGCGAAGCTTTATTTCCGCAACAAATTCCGCCTGAACCTGATCGATGCCAAAGCCTATCATAAGGTTAGGTACAACCTCGGTTTCGCTTTCCGTTTCTCTTACAATACGAACGGCTTTGTCAATATCAAGCAAAATTTTTTGAAGACCTTTTAAAAGATGCAGCTTGTCTTTTTTGCCGTTAAGGTCAAAAAAGACTCTGCGGCGAACGCACTCTCTGCGGAAGGCAATCCATTCGGTTAAAAGCTGGCGTACGCCAAGCACCATTGGCGCTCCGCCTATAAGCACATTAAAGTTTGCAGAAAAACTGTCCTCCAGCGGGGTGGAGCGGTAAAGCTTTTGCATAAGTGCGTCAGGATCTATTCCGCGCTTTATATCAATGGTAAGCTTTAATCCGGAAAGGTCGGTTTCATCACGCATATCGGAAATTTCGGTGATTTTTCGTGCCTTAACGAGTTCCACCATTTTTTCCATAATGGCTTCAATTGTAGTGGTGGAGGGAATTTCCGTCACCTCTATGCAGCGGTTTTCGGCGTCATAGCGGTACTTTGCGCGAACGCGGATAGAACCGCGGCCGGTTTCATATATTTTGCGAAGTTCGCTCTCGTCATAAATTATCATTCCGCCGCCGGCAAAATCCGGTGAAGGAAGGGTAGAGAGTATGTCGTGCTCGGGATTCTTAATAAGCTTTATCGTTGTATCGCAAATTTCAGAAAGGCGGAAGGGGCAGATTTGCGAGGCCATACCAACAGCTATGCCCACATTGTAGTTGACAAGAATTGATGGAAAAGTAACCGGCAAAAGCGCCGGTTCTTTCATGGTATTGTCATAGTTGTCCACAAAATCGACAGTATCGCAGTCTATATCGCGGAAAAGCTCTGCGGCAATTTTGTCAAGTTTTGCTTCGGTATAGCGCGAAGCGGCACAGACCATGTTGCGGGAATATACTTTTCCGAAGTTGCCCTTACTGTCAATCCACGGGTGCAAAAGCGCGCCGTATCCGCGGGACATACGCACCATGGTATCATAAATTGCAGCGTCGCCGTGGGGATTAAGCTTCATTGTCTGGCCGACAATATTTGCGGATTTTGTGCGCGCTCCGCTCAAAAGCCCCATTTTATACATGGTATAAAGCAGTTTTCTGTGGCTGGGCTTAAAACCGTCAATTTCGGGAATTGCACGGCTTACTATAACGCTCATGGCATAGGGCATATAGTTTTCTTCAAGCACATCTACAATATGCTGTTCCATGACAAGACCGGCGTTTTCAAAATTTGCGGCCTGCTTAATTTTAGGCTGTTCTTTTTCTGTCTTTTTTTTAGCCATTTTTCACCTTTCGGATAAATTCGGATAATTTTTATTTATGATACTTTCCTCCAAAGGAAATCTGGAACGCCCGGTAAAGCTGTTCCAGAATAAGCACCCGGGAAAGCTGGTGAGTAAAGGTCATACGCGAAAGCGAAAGCCGAAGCGCCGCTTTCTTTTTTATTTCATCATAAAGCCCGTATGAACCGCCTATGACAAAGCAAAGCTCGCTTGCAGTTTCGTTTGCCATAAGAGAAGAAAGACGCTTTGAAAAATCCTCGGAGGAAAGCATATCGCCCTCAATGCACATTGCCGCAACTACGGCATTCTGCGGAATTTTTGCAAGGATTGCAGCACCCTCCGCTTCTATACAGCGCTCGATTTCCGAAGGCGAGGGCTTGTCGGAAACTTTGTATTCCGAAAGCTCGGTTATCTTGAGCTTGCAATACGGAGAAAGCCGCTTTTCATATTCGGCAGCTGCCTCACGCAGATATTTCTCTTTAAGGGTTCCGACGCAGATAATATTTATTGTGCGCATTTTTCCTCCTTAAAGCAAAATATTTTCAGAAAGTTCATTTCTGGGAGCGGCAAAAAGCACATAATCATCGCTGCGGCGCATTCCCGAAAGCGAAAGTTCGGAAACAGAGGTCTGTTCCGCAAGTTCGGGAATATTGTTTTCTTTGCTTAAATGACCAAGCACTATATGAGTTGTACCGCTTCTTACAAGTTCCGGAAGAAATGAGGCGCAATCGGCATTTGAAAGGTGACCGAATTTGCCGTCAATACGCATTTTAAGAGGGTAAGGATAATGCGTTCCTGCCATGAGCATCATTCTATCATAGTTTGATTCTATGAGCACGGCGTTGCTTCCAAGAAGGTGCTCACGGGCGTCGTCGGTTATATATCCGGTATCCGTACATACTGTTACACGGTGCTCGTCCGGTGTTGTAATACGGTATCCGCGGCTGCCGACGCTGTCGTGAGAAGTTACAAACGGCTCTATGAGCATTCCGCCCAAAACAAGGTTGCGTGTGTCAATTTCGCAAAGTTCCGCTGTTGGCGGAACCAACCCATATTCCGCAAGATACCGTAAAACGGGCGCTGTGGCATAGACCGGAATGTCATACCGCTTTAAGAACACTTTAAGTCCTTTTATATGGTCAATATGTTCATGAGTTATAAGAATTCCGGAAAGCTTTTCCGGCTTAATGTCTCTGGAATTAAGGCCGCTTTCAACGGCGCGGCAGTTTATGCCGCAGTCAACAAGAATTCCGCCGCTGCATGCGCCTATGTATGATGAATTTCCGGCGCTTGAGCTTGCAAGAGTAAAAAATGTTGCCAAAGGAAGGCTGCCTCCTGAATATATCGGCGGAGCCGCTTTTTTAAATAAAACCTCTCCGCCGGAAAATTTAAAATTTTATACGGCTGAATAGTTGGAGGAACTTTCCGGTACGGTAACGCGTTCAATATTTGCGCCAAGGCCGCGAAGTTTATCCACAAGGTTGGTATAGCCACGCTCGATGTGATGGATTTCCTCAATTTCGGTTTTACCGTGTGCAACAAGTCCGGCGATAACCATTGCGGCACCCGCACGAAGGTCCGCTGCGCGGACGCACGCACCGGTAAGAGATTCCACACCTTGAACAACGGCAACCTTGCCGTCTACTGAAATGGAAGCGCCCATGCGGCAAAGCTCTGAAATATATTTGAAACGGTTATCCCAGACGCCCTCCGTCACAATGCTTGTTCCGCGGGAAATTGCAAGAAGTGTGGTCATTTGGGGCTGCATATCCGTGGGAAAGCCGGGATAGGGCATAGTCTTTACGTTGACATGCTCAAAATGATCAACTTCGCCGGAAACACGGACCGAATCGTCATATTCTATAACGGAAGCACCGGTTTTAACAAGCTTTTCCGTAATGGCTTCGAGGTGTTTAGGAATAACGCCTTTTATAAGAACATTACCCTTTGTTGCGGCGGCGGCAACCATATAAGTTCCCGCTTCGATCTGGTCGGGTATTATGGAATAGTTCGCGCCGTGCAACCTTTCAACACCGTGAATTTTGATGACATCGGTACCGGCGCCGCGGATATCTGCGCCGAGAGAGTTCAAAAAGTTTGCAAGGTCAACAATGTGCGGTTCTTTTGCGACGTTTTCAAGAATGGTAAGGCCTTTTGCCATAACGGCGGCAAGCATTACATTGATTGTTGCACCGACGGAAACAACGTCAAAATAAATGTGGCTGCCCACAAGGTTATCACAGTTGATAGAAACAGAGCCATGGCCTATGGTGACATTTGCACCGAGAGCTTCAAAACCCTTTATATGCTGGTCAATGGGGCGAACGCCGAAATCGCATCCTCCCGGAAGAGGAACATTTGCTTCACCGAATCTTCCAAGCAGTGCGCCGAGAAAATAGTAAGATGCTCGAAGCTGTCTTGCAAGATCTTCCGGTACTTTATGAGAGGTTATATTGCTTGTATCAATAAAAACGGAGGTACGACTTACTATCCGCACGGTGGCGCCCATAAGAGAAAGCATATCATAAAGAGTATATACATCGCTTATGTCGGGAATGTTTTCAAGAAGACAGGGGCCGCCTGCAAGAATGGTTGCCGGAATGATGGCAACCGCGGCGTTTTTTGCTCCGCTTACCTGAACTTCACCGCGAAGAGGAGTGCCGCCTTTTATTACGAATTTATCCAATGTACTATCCCCTTATACAAGTAGATTACAATTACACTTATTATAGCATATAAATACAAAATTGCAAAGGCATTAGAATCATTATTAATATATTATTTTTCATAAAAATATTTATGCAGATAAAAATTATCCTCTGCTTTAAGGGCAGAGGATAATTTTATTTGGAAACATATTTTGCAGGGTTCATATACTGGCCGTTAACACGAATTTCAAAATGACAATGCGTGCCTGTGGAGTTACCGGAAGAACCCATTGCGGCGATTACATCGCCCTGGTTTACATATTGACCGACCTTGACATAAAGATTGCTGTTGTGAGCATAAAGCGTCTGAATGCCGCCGCCATGGTCTATGATTATGTAGTTACCATAGCCTGTTTTGCCCCATTTTGCTTTAACAACAGTGCCTGCTGCCGAAGCGTAGATGTTGCTTCCGTAGCCGCAGCCTGCAATATCCATACCGGTGTGGCCTTTGTACCCCTGGAATCCGCAGCTTACATATCCGCCTATGGTAGGCCAGATAAAGCCGCTTGGGCTGGCACCCGGATTGTGAGAAGGAACAAGAACAGCCTTTGTGCCTACGGTGATTTCTCTTGCAACCGGTTCTGTAAGAACTACCGTAGTAAGAATCTGGCGGTTAACAACAACGCCGTCCTCGTAAGTTACAAGAGCGGTGACCTCCTGTTCTCCGGGAACGCCCTGTTTGGTTACCTTGGAATAGGTGGTATAATACTTGTCGCTTTTTGTGTAGTTTGTGGTATAGGGAATTTCCTCCGTATATACTTCACGCTTTGTGTTGGTAACGGTAAGCATTGAAACAGATTTTGAAACCACAAGCTTGTCGCCGACATGAATGTCGCCTGATTCAAGGCCGGGGTTCATATTACAAAGCTCGCGGTAACTTACGCCGAAATATGACGCAATGGAAAGCGGCGCGTCGCCGGCTTCAACAGTATAATACTTTTCGCCTTCAACCTCTGTATTTATAAGAGTTTTAAATTCCGAAGTCGCCATAATTGATGAAGCAGGGTAAACGCCGTCCACAAGAGAAATCTTCTGAAGAAACTGCATTTTGGATTCGGTATCGCCCTCTTCGCGGTACTGTTCACGATATTCATCAAGAGCGGAAAGCAGACTGTCTGCTTCATCTGTGGAGCAGATAAATTTGTCGTCGATATAAAAACCGTAACCTTCGTATACGTTCGCCCCGGAATTGCGAAGGATTATGTTTGCAAGTTCCTCCGGTTCGGTAAGGTTTGTACTGCTTACGGGAACTATGGAATATTGCGGAGCAGCGTTTATAATATCCTCAACCTCTGCAGAAGTACGGCTGCGGATTATTTGTTCCGCTTCATTATAGGTGTTTTCGTTTTTGATATAGGCGATAGTTTTTCCGTTGGATTCAAGTGCAAGTCCGTAGTTAAGATTCCTGAAGTACTGGATGGTGAACACAAGAAAAACAGCAGCCAGAACAGGTGCAACATAGTTGAAAATTGTGCACAAAATCTTGAAAACGAATATCGCCCAGCAGTGGATTATTGTACCCGCCGCGGAAAGATTTTCGCCAAAGCTGTTTTCTTTGTAGTTGTTTAGAACAGAAGCAGCACTCGAGGCTCTTTTTCTGTATGCAAGAAGCGCGTGATATTTGCCGATAAAGAAATTACGAAAAGACGAAACAATATGTATCCATATGTGGCGGAAAAATTCTGCCGTATGATTTTTAAAATATTTCGCCTTGTTCACTATAAAGTGGCAAAAGCCTCTTATCTGGCGAATAAAGCGTATTCCTGTTATATAGAAAAATTCGTAAATACGGAGATACAAGTACTCAAGTACGGAATCAAAACCGGCGTTATTTTTATCCGTGGTTTTGACGCTCAATAAGCATGCACCTCGCTTTTTTCACAATTTAAAGTAAATTATATAGCAAAACACGTTCAAAAGCAAGCAAATTCATACATTGTTATAAAAATAGGAATATATTAACAAAAATATGCGGCTTTTTTAATCAAAATAAAAAAATTTTTCAAAAATGTGATGACGAATAAAAAAATCCCCAGCCTTTCGGCCGGGGAAAATGAAAGGGGCGTTTTATCGGTCTTCGCGGAAATACGAAAGGCCAAGATGCTGCGGGGGCTGACTTTCCTTGCGGTTGCGTATGCTTACAATAACAAGAACAATGATGGTTACAACATAAGGAGTCATTTTGAAAAGCTCCTGAACGCTTACGCTGAGATTGGGAATATAGTTGTGAATAATGAAAAGTCCGCCGAAAAGTATTGAACCGAAAATGCTGATATTCGGCTTCCATACGGCGAAGATAACCAGCGCGATGGAAAGCCAGCCTCTGTCACCGAAACCGTTGTTGGACCAAACGCCGCAAGCGTAGTCCATAACATAGTAAAGACCGCCGAGTCCGGCGATTACGCTGCCGATACAAGTAGCAAAATATTTGTATTTGCCGACGTTAATACCGGCGGCATCGGCGGTGGAGGGGTTTTCACCAACAGCACGAAGGTTAAGTCCTATCCAGGTACGTTTAAGAACAAAAGCGGCAACAATGGCAATGATTATTGCGGCATAAGCCATAAAACTGTATGACAAGAATATCTGACCGAACCAACCAAGCTTGTCGGCGAAAGGAAGAGTTGTTTTAAAACAGTTGCTGGTAGCGGTAAGGGCGATGGAAGGCATATCGGAACCCAGCAGCTTGATAAGAGAGCCGCCGAAAAAGTTGCCGATGCCGGTGCCGAAGGTGGTAAGCGCAAGACCGGTTACATTCTGGTTTGCGCGAAGAGTTACGGTAAGAAAAGCATAGATAAGACCCATTATGCAGGAACCGAGCATAGAACAAAGAAGAGGAATGAGCACGGCCAGGAAAGGATTTATTGCATCAGCGGAAGGCAGCGACTGTTCATAGAAGAAAGAACCGATAACGCCGCAAATTCCGCCGACATACATAATGCCGGGAATACCAAGGTTAAGGTTGCCGGATTTTTCGGTTATTATTTCACCGGTGGAGCCGAAAAGAAGGGGAATACCCTGCATAACCGCGCGCTGAATAAAAGAAGCAAACATTATTTCTTTCCTCCTTTCAAAGATTCATTGCGTTTGATGCTGTAGTTGATGAAAAACTCGCTTCCGATAATAAAGAAAATGATAATCCCGGTAAGTATATCTGAAAAAGAATCGTTAAGCCCGAACGTGGTGGAAATTTCACCGGCGCCCTTTTGCAGGAACACAATTATAAATGAAGTAAGTACCATATAAAGCGGGTTGAATTTTGCAAGCCAGGAAACCATGATTGCGGTGAAGCCGCGGCCTGCGGCAAGATCTCTTGTAAAAGTGTGGTCAGTACCGCTTACAAGAAGGAAGCCGGCAATTCCGCATATTGCACCTGAAAGAAGCATTGTTCTTATAATGACTTTTTTAACATTTATGCCTATATATCTTGCGGTATTTTCACTTTCGCCGACAACCTGAATCTCATATCCGTGCTTGCTATAACGAAGATAGATATAAACGGCAACAGTAAGAACGGCAACGATTATGATATTCAGAAGATAGTCATGCCCGCCGATGGAGGGAAGCCAACCTGCTTTAGTGGAACCATTGATTACTCCGACCTGACCGGAACCCTTGGGAACGGACCAGATGTAAGCAAAGAAGGAAACAATCTGAATGGCAATATAGTTCATCATAAGTGTGAACAATGTTTCATTGGTGTTCCACTTTGCACGGAACACGGCGGGAATAAGTCCCCAGATTGCGCCTGCGGCAACAGAAGCAATTATCATAACGGGAAAGAGCAGCAGGGTAGGAAGCTTATCACCGAGAAGAATCATACAGCTTGCGGTAGCAAGACCGCCTACAAGAACCTGACCTTCTGCTCCTGTGTTCCAAAAGCGCATTTTAAATGCGGGAGTTACCGCAAGGGAAATGCAAAGAAGAATTGCGATGTTCTGTAAAAGACCCCATATACGGCGGGGGGTTCCAAAGGAACCGTCTATCATTGTGGCGTATACTCCCAATGGATTCTTTCCGGTCAGAAGAACGGTAATAACGGCACAGACGATAAGCGCCGCAGCAACAGAACCGATTCGGATAAGCCAGGATTTCCACCAAACCATGGAGGAACGCTTTACTATATGAAACAAAGGCTCGTGCTTTGTCGTTCCGGCATTATTCATCTTTTTCACCTCTGTTCGATTTAGTCATAAGAAGGCCGACTTCCTCTTTTGTAACGGTTCTGGCATCAACCATACCGGTTATATTGCCGGAGGAAATAACCATAATGCGGTCGCAAAGCTCAAGAAGAACGTCAAGATCCTCGCCGACGAATACCACCGCTACGCCGTTTTCTTTCTGCTGGTTAAGCAGATTATAAATAAGGTAAGAGGAATTGATATCAAGTCCGCGAACGGGGTACGCCGCCATAAGAACAGTAGGAGCGGAAGCTATTTCGCGCCCAACAAGAACTTTTTGGACATTGCCGCCGGAAAGCTTGCGGACGGGAGTATTTGCGTCAGGAGTTACAACTTCAAGCTCATCGATGATTTTCTTTGCAAGGTCGCGGGGCTCTTTGCGCTCAAGGAACATGGTGTTGCCCTTGCTGTAGCTGCGAAGCATCATGTTGTCGACAATGTCCATATTGCCGACAAGACCCATGCCAAGGCGGTCTTCGGGAACAAAGGAAAGGCGGACGCCAAGCTCACGAATCTGAAGAGGAGTTTTATCTCTGAGATTATCAACCTCTCCGGTTTGAGGGTTATTATAAAGAATCTCGCCGCTTGAGGGGTGGATAAGTCCCGCAATGGTTTCAAGAAGCTCGCGCTGACCGCTGCCTGCAATGCCTGCAATACCGAGAATTTCGCCGGAGCGGGCTTCAAAGGAAATATTGTTGAGCAGAGCGACTCCGTCGCGGGTGGTGTAGTTAACATTCTTGACAACAATGCGGTCAACAGGGTCTTTTGGTTCGCTGCGTTCGATATTAAGGGAAATCTTTTTGCCCACCATCATTTCGGTAAGCTCAGATTCAGTGGTATCGCAGGTATTTACGGTGCCGATGTATTCGCCCTTGCGAAGAACGGAAACGCGGTCGGAAATTTCAAGAACCTCGTGAAGCTTGTGAGTTATTACGATGACGGCCTTTCCGTTTTCCTTCATGCGGCGCAAGACGCTAAAAAGCTTTTCGGTTTCCTGCGGAGTAAGAACGGCGGTGGGCTCGTCAAGAATGAGAATATCCGCGCCGCGATAGAGAACTTTGATGATTTCGACGGTCTGCTTTTCGGAAACGGACATTTCGTATATTTTTTTGAATGGGTCGATGTCAAAACCGTACTTTTCGCTTATTTCCTTAACCTCTTCGGCGGATTTTTTAAGGTTGTATTTGCCTTTTTTGCCGGAACCGAGGATAATATTTTCCGTTGCGGAAAACACGTCGACCAGTTTGAAATGCTGATGAATCATGCCGATTTTGTAATCGAAAGCGTCCTTGGGCGAAGCGATGATTGCCTCTTTTCCGTCGACGAAAATTTGTCCGTGATCGGGAAAATAAATGCCGGAAATCATGTTCATAAGCGTCGTTTTACCGCTTCCGTTTTCGCCGAGGATGGATAAAATCTCGCCCTTGTTTACGGTAAGGCAGATGTTGTTGTTTGCAACGACGCTGCCAAAGGTTTTTGTAATGTTTTTAAGCTCTATTGCAGCAGTGGAACTCACCGTTTTTCCTCCCGTCCTTAATTTTCAAAAATGAAATATAATTGTTTTTTATTATAATACATTTTTCAAAATTAAAAAACATTTTATTTTATATTTTGATAAAAAAGTATTCATAAAAACCAAATAGGGCGGGGCTTTTAAAACCCCGCCCTGGTCAGACTAAAAATTAGAATGCAGAGTTAAGAGTGGTGATGCCGTCGATGGAAACGTTGAAGTAAGGAGCAGAACGCATTTCAGACTCATGGAAGTAACCGTCGGAAACAACTTCGGTATCGGGAGTGTAGTCAGCGTCGGTATCAACGTCGGCCATGTAAGAGTTAAGAGTTTCGCCGTTAACGGTAAAGGTGGTAGTATCAAATACATGGAGAGTGCCGTCGGCAAGTTTCTTTTCAGCTTCGGCAATGGCTTCGGCAGTGCCTTCAGCGGCAACAGCAGTGTTGATTTCGCTGAGTTCTACGGAACCTTCGGTGATACCTTTGCACCAGTCGGCAGCAATCTCTTCGCCGTTGAGGTAGCAGTTTACAATGTACTCAAAGTAAGGAGCCCAGTTGATTCTGGAAGAAACGATGAAGGTGTTGGGGCAAGCGGAAACGGTGCTGCCGTTGTAAGAGATGTTGGGAACACCGGCCTGTTCGCATGCGGTAGGAGCACCCATGGAGTCGGCATGCTGGCTGATAAGCTTGCAGCCGCGGTTGATAAGAGTGGTAGCGGCTTCTTTTTCGGCGGTTTCATCATACCAGCTGCCGGTGAACTGAACTTCCATAGTAACGGAAGGGCAAACAGAACGTGCGCCAAGGAAGAAGGAAGTATAACCGGAGATAACTTCTGCATAGGTGTAAGCACCGACATAGCCGATCTTTGCTTCTTCAGCAGTGAATTCGCCGTTGGCAATCATCTCGTTGAGCTTAAGACCTGCTGCAATACCTGCAAGGTAACGGCCTTCGTAGATGGAAGCAAAAGCGTTGTGGAAGTTTTTGAGGCCTGCGGTGTGAGCGGTAGTACCGGTTGCATGGCAGAACTCAACGTCGGGATATTTCTCGGCTGCCTGTGCCATGAAGGGCTCGTGGCCGAAGGAGTCTGCAAAGATTACATTGCAGCCGCGGTCAGCAAGGTCAAGAGCTGCTTCATAGCATTCGTTGCTTTCGGGAATGTTGGTTTTCATAAGAACCTGATCTTCGGAAAGACCAAGGTTTGCGCAAGCGGTTTTTGCAGCGTCGATGAAGTTTTTGTCATAGGTGGAGTTTTCGTCGTGAAGGAAAATGAAACCGATTTTGAAGTTTTCAAGACCTTCTTTTTTCTCGGTGTTGGCATTGCCGTTAGAGCAGCCGGCGAGAAGGGTGAGCATCATGATTGCTGCGAGAACAAACGCAATAATCTTTTTCATTTTGTTGTGCCTCCGTTTTACATTTGTTTTAGTCTGATTATTTTTTATTTATAAAAAAGCATAGAAACTATGCTGATTTATCAGCGCTGTTTTCTGAAAGTGATTTTTCCGGTTTCGGCGTCAAGCTCGTCAACAATTGCAAGAGATTCAAGATGAATACCTTTGCTTCGGATTAGGTCGCCGCCGGGCTGAAATCCCTTTTCAATGGCAATGCCGATTCCCTCAACGGTGGCGCCGGCTTCATTAACAAGCTCAAGCAGACCTTCAAGCGCCTTGCCGTTGGCAAGAAAATCATCTATAATAAGAACACGGTCATCAGGTCCGAGATATTTTTTGCTTACAAAGACGTCGTAAACGCGTTTTTTGGTAAAGGATTCAACCTTTGTGCGGTAAACTTCTCCGTCAACGTTAAGGCTTTCCGTCTTTTTCGCAAAAACAACCGGAACGTTGCCGAAATAAGTGGAAACAATGGCGGCAATGCCGATTCCGGAAGTTTCAATAGTCAATATTTTGTTTATATGGCAATCGGAGAAAAGGCGTTTCCACTCTTTTCCCATTTCCTGAAAAAGAGAAATGTCCATCTGGTGGTTCAAAAAACAATCCACCTTCAGGACATTACCGGGACGCACTGCTCCATATTCAGTTATGCGATCTTCAAGAAGTTTCATTAAAGATGCCTCCGTTCAAAAAGCAGTACAAAATTTCATATCACGCTTTGAAGTGTACTACCTTTCTGCAAATTTTGCAATAGTTTTTCGGCATTTTCTACAATTATAATAACTATATCGACTAATTATTGCACATAAATTGTAAAATGGGTATAAAACTGCGTAAAATTCGTGTAAAAAAGATATTTTAACATAAATTATTTTTAATAAACAATAAAAATTAGATAAAATGCACAAAAACTACGTACAACACTTGACGAATTGAAAATATTGCAATATTTTTAACTTAAATTATAAAAGGGAGACGGCTTTATGACAGGCAGAGTGCTTATAGGCAAAGTAAAGAATAAACACCAGCTTACAGTGAATCTTGAAGAAAGATTTTATCATATTCCGGAGGCGGTAATGGTAAAAAGTATGTTGCCGGTGGAATATGTGGCACTCTATTTTGATGAAGCGGATACAACCGGAGAAAAGGCTGTATGTATACGATATTATGGCAGGGTAATAAAGACGGAGCTTGTGTTAAGAGAAGAAATCAGTTCTTTGCCTTCTTCCAACAACGGAAGAAAATATTATAAGTTTACCGTTGATGAATGGAAGAAGCTGCCCGCCGCGATAGTAAGGGATGAAGGCGGAGTTTATGCCAAAGCATTTGTGAATATTGAAGCGCTGCTTGCAGCACGAAAATTTTCCGAAATAGCGAGTGTTGAAGAAAAAAGTTCGCGCAGCAAAAGAAGAAAAATTTTGTTCACAGAAGAACAGATAGAAAATGTAAAGCTTTCGGAAGATCTTATCAGCGCGAACACCCTTGCGGAGCTTATAAACTCGGCGGGAGAAACTAAAATCATTGCCGCAAAGATAACGAAATATCTGCTGAATAACGAATACTTAAAGGTGAAGGGGATCGGAGGGAAAAACTGCCGCGTGGCCACGCCGAAAGGAGAGGAAATAGGAATTTTCAGCGACCGAGCACAGCGCAACGGCAGGGAATTTTATCTTACGCTTTATGATAAATGCGCTCAACAGTTTGTGCTTGACCACATCAACGAAATTGCAAAAATTCGCCTAAATGAGGCGTATGCAAATGACTGACAATAAAAAATGCACCGCAAAGCGGTGCATTTTTTATTGTCAAAATTATTGCTTGTCACGCAGCCCCTGCATAATGTCGCCGAGGATGCCGGTTTCTGCCGCCCATGCAATGTTGCCGGGGTTTATACGTTCGCCGGAGATTATCAGCGTGAGCATGGCGGAGAGCAGCACTTCGCTTGCATCGGGAAGCTCAACTATCATATCGCCGTATTCCTTAATGTCGTGGCGCGCTAAAATCTCTTTGTAATCGGCGCGGAAGTACGGAGAAAACATTGCATCATGGTAGAAATTAAACAGCGTTTCGCTGTAATCCGGCACAACAAATTTTTGATCCATATTTGGGTGCTCTATGGTTTTCTTTTCGGTACGCGGGTTGGTAAGCAGGTAATCTGTGTAAAGCAGAATGTCGCGCTGTTCAAAAGGAGAAGCTGAAACGCTTAAATCGCTGTCCCATTTTTTGAGCATGCTCAAAATTTTGCGGTCGAGCACGGCAAGGGCTTTGGATTTAAGTTCTTCCGGAATGGGATAGAACCCTTCCGCAATGCTGCATGCAATGGCGGCAAGCGTGTCGCTGTCGCCGCCCATGGAGATCGCTTTTTTTAGGGTATCCTCAAAGCTTTCCGCTTCAAAGAAAACCTGAAACGCAACGGGAACGGTACCCTGGCAGGTTTCGTCAAAATTATAATTCGGGCGGATTTCATCAAGAGTTTTGCTGAAATCATAGTGATATTTAAGCTCAATATAGCGCTTTATGTATTCCTTGTCGCGGCCGTTGCGCGCCATAAAAATGGCGGTTGCCACCGCAGAAGCGCCTTTTATTCCTTCCGGGTGATCGTGAGTTACCTTTGCACTTATTTCAGCAAAGCGCTGCACCTTTTCAAGGCTGTGAAAATACCACGCAACGGGAGAAACACGCATGGCAGAGCCGTTGCCGAAGCTGTCATACGGCTTTGGGTCGGGATTTTGAAGCCATGCTGAAAAACGACCGCCATATCCGGCGCCGGGGTATGCTTTCCCGAATTTTTTCATGGACTTTATCATGCAGGCTTCGGTCTTTTTTTCATCACGCTTGCCGTTCATCAAAGCATCGGCTACGGCAATGGTCATAACAGTGTCATCGGTAAAAAAGCATTTTCCCTCAAACGGGGTAAAATTTTCTGTTTTGATATTGTTGAATTCATATATACTTCCGGCAATATCGCCAATAATTGCACCGAGCATTTTAATCCTCCGGTTATTATATTTAATGTTTAATAAATCACTATATATATCTAATATAACACAAAAAATGTGTTATGGCAAATAATTTGTTAACAAAATATACTTGATTTATGAAAAGACAAGATGTATTATATATTAGCACTCAAAAACTGTGAGTGCTAAAACGTTTATTTTTTGTTTTTATATATGGAGGCGTATTACTTATGGCAAAAAAAGAATTTAAAGCAGAGTCGAAACGGCTTTTGGAGCTTATGATAAACTCCATCTATACGCACAAAGAGATTTTCCTTCGTGAAATTATCTCCAACGCAAGCGACGCAATAGACAAGCTCGCTTATGTCGCACTGACGGATGACAAGGTGGGCATGAACCGTTCCGACTTCAAAATTGTGGTCGTTCCGGATAAGGAAAACCGCACACTTACCGTTTCGGATAACGGTATCGGCATGACGAAAGAAGAGCTTGAAAATAACCTTGGTACCATTGCACAAAGCGGCTCGTTCCAATTCAAAAAAGACCTTTCCGATGAGGACAAAACCAAGAGCGACACCGATGTTATCGGCCAGTTCGGCGTGGGATTCTATTCCGCGTTTATGGTCAGCGACAAGATTACCGTTATTTCTAAAGCATACGGTTCGGATAAGGCATATAAATGGGAATCTGAAGGCGCGGACGGCTATACCATCACCGAATGTGAAAAAGATTCCGTCGGTACGGACGTTATTATGCACATAAAGCCCGATACCGAGGAAGAGGACTACTGTGAATATCTTGAGGAATACGGTCTGGAGCATCTTATAAAGAAATATTCCGACTATATCCGTTATCCTATCCGCATGGAAGTTACAAAAAGCCGTCAGAAAGAAAAACCGGCGGACGCTCCCGAAGATTATAAGCCGGAGTGGGAAGAATATAAAGAGTGGGAAACCGTAAACTCCATGATTCCTGTTTGGCAGAAGAACAAAAACGAAGTCACCGAGCAGGAATACAACGATTTTTATAAACAGAAATTCGGTGACTTTGAAGACCCGCTTTGCAGCATAAGCATTGCCGCGGAGGGCGTGGTAAGCTATAAAGCGCTGCTGTTCATTCCGGCAAAGGCTCCTTATGACTACTATACCCGCGATTTTGAAAAAGGCTTGCAGCTTTATTCCTCCGGCGTGCTGATTATGGATAAATGTTCCGACCTGCTGCCGGAATACTTCCGCTTTGTCCGCGGCGTTGTGGATACTCCGGATGTTTCTCTTAACATAAGCCGCGAAATGCTGCAGCACGACCGTCAGCTTAAAACCATTTCCGCAAATATTGAAAAGAAGATTAAAGCAAGACTTGTCAAAATGCAGGCAGAAGAACCGGAAAAATACGAAAAGTTCTGGAATGCCTTCGGCCGCCAGATTAAGTACGGCGCGGCGGCAGATTACGGCCTGCACAAGGAACAGCTTCTTGACCTTATGATGTTCAATTCCTCCAAAGAGGGCAAGCTCACTTCCTTTGAACAGTATGTTGAACGTATGCCGGAAGATCAGGAATACATTTACTACGCTGCGGGAGAAAATGAAAATCAGCTTGCAAAGCTGCCGCAGACCGAACGCATACTCGATAAGGGCTACGAGATTTTCTGGTGCACCGACGATGTGGATGAGTTCGTAATGCAGTTTGTGGGCGAATACAAGGGCAAAAAGACCAAATCCGTGAACGATGACGACGCTCTGCCGGAAAGCGACGAGGAAAAGAAGCAGGCGGAGCAAAAGGCCGCCGATAATAAAGAGGTTTTGGATTTTGTCAAAGAAACTCTCGGCAACAGAATCAAAGAAGCCAGGGTTTCAAGAATTCTTAAATCCCACGCTTGCTGCCTTACTGCAGACGGCGGCGTCAGCATAGAAATGGAAAAATATATGCGCAAGCAGGGCGGCGAGCTTGCCGATTTTGAGGGCGAGCACGTGCTGGAGCTTAATGCGGACAGCAGCGCCTTTGCCGCAATGAAGAACGCCATGAGCACCGATAAGGAGCTTGCCGCAAAGTACGCAAAGATACTCTACGACCAGGCGCTGCTTATCGCGGGTCTTCCGCTTGAGGATCCGTCCGAATACTCCGACCTTGTGTGCAGCTTGATAAAATAATAAAGCATAAAAGCACAAAAAAGCCCGGAACAAGCCGGGCTTTTTGTGTATTTATTAGAAAAAGTAATGGCATTAAAAATCGAACCTTGTTTCAATATTCCTTTATAATTTTTATATCACTAATCGTATCAACAAGACCGGAAGCGCGAGTGCCCCAAACAGCATCATCTTCACCCATGGAATATGCAGATACGCTGATATAATTAAATTTTATCTCAGCTTCAAAATATTTTTCATTGTTGGAAGAAAAGTCAGTCAATAACGGATGAGAAACAATATCATCTCCAGCGTTGCGGTAAGTCCAAAGAGAGATATAGAAAGGTTGTACCTTTATGTTGGTTCCATCTGGAAGAGTTAAATAAAGAGTTTCTCTGAAATTATTTTCTTCGGTTTCATCACGGGCACAAACCATAAACAGATTGTTGCCATCTTCGTTATAATATGGATAAAAAACGGCGTAGCCATTCTCAAGTTCGTCTTCACATATAATTCCTTTTACGGTATAATCGCTGTCTTTAGAATATTGAACAGTATAGGTATTTGCACTACATATAGCAGAGTCTAAATCGCTTTCGCCATTTGTATAGTTTATAAAATAATTACTGGACGCATCGACTATTTCGCCTCCAAAAATCTTTTCCCCATTCAAAAGGTTCCTCGAACCACTCATATCAAAATTCCATACAGTTGAATAATCAGCCTTAAAGCTTTTTACATCTTCTCCGTCCAAATCAAAGGGTTCTTCTGCAATGTTGGTAAAGGTGCCCCACCTGCTTGTAAATTCCGCAAGGGAGCTGCGCACATCGGCAGAAGCGGTGACGGCGCCTACAAAAATGATTACCACCGCAAGGACGAAAAGCGCCACCCGGTCGGTGATTTTTTGGGCTATGCGAAACGCATTGGAAAATCCGCTTTGGCGCCTGAGCTTTGCAAAAATCCGGCTGACGGGGGCGGCGCTGCGTTTAGGCTCTGTATCGGAAGCTTCAAGTTCGGACATTACTTTTTTGCTTTCATTTTCGCAGTAAATTGCCATTGCGCGGCGAAAAAACGTATCTTCGATTGCGTTGAGCGTACGGCTGTCGGAAAAAATACGTTCGGAATTAAGCATATATAATCACTCCTTTTGTAATAATCTGTATGTGCGTTTGCGTGCCCGGGAAAGGATACTGCGAACGCTGTTTACGGAAATTCCAAATTCTTCGGAAATTTCCTCATCGGTTTTTTCAAGCAGATATTTTGCTTCAAGCAAAAGCCGGTCGCGGTCGGAAAGCTGAGCAATGCTTTTTGCAACCTCGCTGCAAAGCTCCGCGTGAAGATAGACTTCCTCCGGCTGGGGCGCAGGGTCAGCAATATTTTCTGCTACGGAATTTTCGTCAAAGCTGAAAGAAATCTGCATACCGCTTCTTTTAAGCTTCCGCAAGCTGCTTACTGCGGTGTTGCGCACCGCCGCCATAAGGTAATAGGGAATTTTGGGACGGTCGATATTCATAACAAGGTCTGCGTTTTTGATAAGCTGCAAAAATGTTTCCTGAACTATTTCTTCGGCACAGTTTTCATCGCAGACAATGGCCATGGCTCTTTTCAGCATAGGTGAATAAAAACGGAGATAAAGCTCTGTCATAAATTCCCGCTTGCCGTCTTCTTCAATAGATAAAATGAATACAGGTAACATAAACAACCTCCTTTTAAAATGTAGTTTTGCGGCCGCATTTAAAGCAATAAAATTTGCTTCTGTAATATAAGACGCTGAAAACCAAAATTTGCAACATTATTTTGCAAAATTTTTTATGTAAAAAAGCCCTTTTCTGTAGAAGCAGAAAAGGGCTTTTGAATTTTGCGCCGGTCAATTTCCTCCGGCAATGTTACAAAGCCGGATAATATATGGAAAGATGTACTTTTACCTTTACTTGTTTTCGGACTTGGTATAAAGAAGCTCAAATTCGTCAAAAAACTGAGGGTCTTTCGGACAGGAACTTTCTTCAACCTGAATAGTTTGGGAAGCAAGCTTTGTTCCCGTGTGTACAGCCTTTTTAAGGCTGTAGCCTCTGGTAAGGCCCATGACCGTTCCGGCAAGAAAAGCATCGCCTGCGCCCGTGGAATCAACAAGCTCGGTGGGAAGCGAGGGGCAAATTCCGCCTTCGTCTTTAACGCTGTTGTAATAGACCGCACCTTTAACGCCCATGGTTATTACCATTGCAGGAATGCTCATCTGTTTTGTTTTCTCTTTAAGTATAACGAGCATTTCGGAGGGCTCCAGATTTTCAAGATACATATCAAAAAGCCGCCCGGCTTCAATTTCGTTGCATATAAAACAGGCCGTGCGGCAAAGATAAAGCGGATGAGCAAGAATAACGCTCATATTGCCGACGATGACATATACGCTTTTGCGATATTTTTCCGCAAGTGCAAGCACCTTTGCGGATATGCTTTCGGAAGCGTCCATTTCAAGAATTATGTTTTCGCAGTTTGAAACAATTTCATCGCCGTTTTTGTCAATGTATTTTTCAAGGGCGACAACATCCGGCATTTGAGATATTGAACCTGCAAGGTCACCATTGTCGTCCATAACGGCAAGCCACATTCCTATTCCGTTTTCTTCAACCGTTGTTATATAACGCGTGCCTACGCCCTCGGCTTCAAGCTTTGTGACAACATCCTGCCCGATGCAGGTTTTATCGGTAACGCTTACGAACTCAACCGGCATTCCGACGTTGGCAAAATCTTCGCATACATTTCGGCTTACTCCGCCATGTACAATTTTTACCGAACCGAGGTTGCGCCCGGTTGAAACATAGTGCCGAAAAGGAAATCCTTTAACGTCGACAAATGCGACGCCGAAAACAGCTGTTGAAGCCAAGAAAAAACACTCCCTGCAAAAAACTCATTTTAACTATACCATAAATTTTACTATAAAGCGACATATTTTTAAAATAAAGACCATAAAAAATATTTTTAAGCGTCTTTTATATAAAAAAGCATTCGGAAAGGTTAACTTTCCCGCAGGAATATGTTATAATTAAAAACAATATACGGCGCAATTTGCCGTAAATATAAGGAGATGCACTTTATGAGCGAATGTAATCACGATTGCGGAAGCTGTACGGCAAACTGTTCATCCAGAACAGAGAGCAAAGAGAGTTTTCTCGTTCCGCAAAATGAACTTTCAAATGTGAAAAATGTTATCGGCGTAGTCAGCGGAAAAGGCGGAGTGGGTAAGTCGCTTGTAACATCGCTTCTTGCCGCAGCGATGCAGCGCCGCGGATATAAAACCGCAATTCTTGATGCGGATGTTACCGGACCTTCAATTCCAAAAACCTTCGGTATTACCGAAAAAGCGGAGTCGAGCGGAATGGGCGTGCTTCCTGTAATGAGCAAAACAGGCATTGAGATTATGTCCGTAAACCTTTTGCTGGAGGACGAAACCGAGCCGGTTGTTTGGCGAGGACCGGTAATTGCCGGAACGGTAAAGCAGTTCTGGCAGGATGTTATCTGGAACGATGTTGATTATATGTTCGTCGATATGCCTCCGGGTACCGGCGATGTTCCGCTTACCGTGTTCCAATCTCTGCCCGTTGCGGGAATTATAGTTGTAACATCTCCGCAGGAACTTGTGGGAATGATAGTGGAAAAAGCAGTAAAAATGGCCGGCATGATGGATATTCCCGTGCTTGGCGTTGTGGAAAACATGGCCAGCTTTAAATGCCCGGACTGCGGAAAAGTTCATCGCATTTTCGGCGAAAGCCATATTGAGGAAACAGCAAAGAAATACGGAATTCCCGTCACGGCAAGTATTCCTATCGACCCTGAAATTGCAGAAAAATGCGATGCGGGCGAGATAGAGGAATGTAAAGGTAATTGGCTTGACGGAATTGCGGACACACTTATTGCAAAGCTTGGATAAACAGTTTTAACAACCCATTTTAAGAGGCAATAAAGATTATATGACATATTTATCTGATATTGAAATTGCACAGCAGGCAAAGCCGGAACATATACTGAAAATTGCGCAGCGTGCTCATATAGACGAAAAGTATATTGAGCAATACGGAAGGAATAAGGCAAAAATAGACCTTTCCTTTCTGGAGGATGCACCGGCAAAAGAGGGAAAGCTTGTTCTTGTAACTGCTATAACGCCCACTCCGGCAGGAGAGGGAAAAACCACCACAACCATCGGCCTTGCCGACGGTTTGCGCCGCATAGGAAAAGAATCCGTTGTCGCATTGCGGGAACCTTCCCTTGGGCCTGTTTTCGGAGTAAAGGGCGGCGCTGCCGGCGGCGGATATGCTCAGGTAATTCCGATGGAAGATATAAATCTTCATTTTACCGGAGATTTTCATGCCATAGGTGCCGCAAACAATCTGCTTGCGGCAATGCTTGATAACCACATACAGCAGGGGAATTCCCTTGGCATTGACGTAAGAAAAATAACATGGAAGCGCTGCGTTGATATGAACGATCGTCAGCTCAGAAATATTGTTGACGGCCTTGGCGGAAAGGTTAACGGCGTCCCGCGGGAGGACGGCTTTGACATAACCGTTGCAAGCGAGATTATGGCGGTGCTCTGCCTGTCAAATTCCATAAGCGACCTCAAACAGCGCCTTGGAAAAATAATTGTGGGCTATACCTATGATGATAAGCCCGTTACCGCACGGGATTTAAAGGCACAGGGCGCAATGACAGCGCTGTTAAAAGACGCACTTAAACCGAACCTTGTTCAGACGCTTGAGGGAACTCCGGCATTTGTTCACGGCGGACCTTTTGCAAATATTGCTCACGGCTGCAACTCTGTAACGGCGACAAAAATGGCGCTGAAAACAGGCGAGTATGCTGTTACGGAAGCAGGCTTCGGAGCGGACCTCGGCGCAGAAAAGTTTCTTGATATAAAATGCCGTATGGCCGGATTTGTACCGGACGCAGTTGTAGTTGTTGCAACCGTGCGCGCGCTTAAAATGCACGGGGGATCAGACAAAAAATCTCTTGATAAAGAGAATATACAGGCTTTGGAAAAGGGAATTCCAAATCTGCTTCGCCATGTTTCAAACATTAAAAATGTGTATGGGCTGCCCTGCGTTGTGGCTGTAAACCGCTTTCCTACGGATACGGACGCAGAAATTGAATTTATTATTGCAAAATGCAGGGAACTTGGAGTAAACACCGTGCTTTCTACCGTATGGGCTGATGGAGGAAAAGGCGGAGAGGCTCTTGCAAAAGAAGTGGTTCGCCTTTGCGAAGAGGAACGGGGCGACTTTAACTTTGCATATGGCGATGAATTGAGCATAAAGGAAAAGATAAACGCCGTTGTTACTAAAGTGTATGGCGGCGAGGGTACTGTTTTTACACCTGCCGCAGAAAAGCAGATTGCAAAGCTGGAGGAACTTGGCTTTGGAAGCTGCCCTGTTTGCATTGCAAAAACGCAGTACAGCTTTTCCGATGATACGGCAAAGCTTGGCGCGCCCTCCGGATTCTATGTTACAGTCAGGAATGTTAAAATATCGGCCGGAGCGGGCTTTGTGGTTGTGCTTACCGGCGACATTATGACGATGCCCGGTCTGCCGAAAGTTCCTGCGGCAGAGAATATCGACGTTGATGAGCAGGGAAGAATAACGGGACTGTTTTAATTCAATAGACAAAGCACAAAGGCGCAGCCGAACGGCTGCGCCTTTATTTATAGCTTTTTGCCCATTTCAATGCGAATTTCGTGCCTTTTGGGGTCGGAATTTGAATATGCATATAAATCAAAACCGATTAGCTCAAACCCCATTTTGCGGTAAAAAGCAATAGCATTTTCGTTACAGGTCTGCGTTTCAAGTACAACCATTCTTGCACCGCTTTCCTTTGCTTCGCGCAATATGGTACTCATAAGCGCGGTGCCGATTCCGCAATGCCGCCGCGTATTGTCAAATACGCAGATATTGCTTATGCGATAGCGATTGTTCCATCTTTCGGGCGTGCCTTCCACATATCCGAGCAGTTGCCCGCTTTCAAATGCACCGAAGGCAACTGGTTCTTCCAGCCACTCACCGAAGAAACAATCCTCAAATGACATCTCGGTGGGATTATCAAATTGTTTGTATTCAATTTGAAATCCAAAATCAGTACGCACAATGTCGTAATAACCGTTTGTCATATAGTGCAGAGTGAATTTTTGCCCGGCATATGCTTTTTGCTCTAATTTAAGAATTTCCATTGCTCTGTAAATTTATTTTTTGCCGAAAAGCTTTGCCAAAGGGCCGACAACGTTTTTTAGGTCGGTAATGGCTTCGTTTAAATCGTCTATGTTAATGCTGTCAATCTTTTTAAGAGCTTCGTCAACTCCCGAAAGTGCTTCGGTAAGGCTTTTTCCGCCCTCTTCAATAAGATTGTTAGCATTTGTTAAAAGCTCGGTTAGATTTGACTCTTCAAGAACGGCTGAAAGCTGCTCCGTCAGACCGGATATCTGCGATATGGCAGAATTTGCCTCGGAAATAATTCCGTTAAGCTTTGTGCAAAGTATAAGAAGTACGACGGCAATGATAAACATAAAGGCTGAAAAGATTGCCGTCTGTATTTTGATAAGTCTGGCCTGTTTGCGTAAAAGCTCGGTTTGCTCGGCCATAAGGTTTTGCCCATTGATGTTTTGTGACATAATGTTTCTCCTTTATGCTATGATATTTGCAACGCTGAATGAAAGCACACCCATAATTATTCCGCAGACTATTACCCCTATGCCGATGGCAAGAAGGCTTTTTTTAATACGAAGCTGCAAAAGGGCGCTTACAAGTGACGCCGTCCATGCGCCGGTTCCCGGAAGAGGAATTGCTACAAAAAGAAAAAGCCCCAAAAGCTCCCATCCGCCGATTTCGGCGGCCTTTTTATTTCCACGGTCGATTATCTTTTGGAATATCCAACCGATTTTATTAACTTTAGAAAGCCGAAGAAGAATTCCTTTTGAAAATTTTATCAAAAAGGGAACCGGAAGCATATTGCCGATAACACAGCATATAAAGCTTGTAAGAAAAGGCATATCGTTTGCGGCGGCATATATCATTGCGCCGCGCAGTTCAATAAGCGGAACCATGGATATTGCAAAAAGATGAAGGTATTTTTCCAAATTATTATCACCACCTTAACTATATTACCACATAACAAAGCCAAAATAAAGCGGAATGTGCTGAAAATATATTAAGAATTTATTGAGACGGATAAGAACAAATAAAAAGAGATGAAATTGCTTTACGACCGCAAAAAAATATTAAAAACACTTTAAATCGCAATCGCTTTGTGCTAAAATTAAAATGTATTTTTATGACTGGAGGACATTATGAAAAAAATTCTTTCTGTTTTACTTGTATTTATGTTGCTGGCTTTGCTTTTTGCCGGATGTAAAAAGAGCGGCTCGGAAAACAGCGACGCCAGCAAAAGCGAGCCTGATAAAATAGAAATAATAAGCCAAACCGTGGATATTGTAGTTTATGATGACGGAACGCTTACCGACTATTGGAACGGCGTTATTGATGCTTTTGAAGCCGCTAACGCAGGCGTCACGGTAAATGCAACCATAGGTAAAAATGCCGCCTATGATCTTCGTGATATGATTCTCGGCGGAAATTCACCTGATTTTGTGTACCTTCCCTCCGATGAAGAAAGCGGAATTACCGCAGCACTGATTAAAGACAAAGCAATGCTTCCGCTTAACGATGTGGCAGACGGCGTTTCGGCAATTGTGCTTTCCGGAGCGTTTGATAACGTATATTGCAAACCGTATGATGACGAAAAGATTTATCTTGCTCCGCTTTTCTTTGAGCAGAAGGGTCTTATCTGCAACAAAAAGCTTATGAGCGAAAATGGCTGGTCGGTTCCCGCTACATGGGATGAGTTTATTTCCCTTGCCGAGGAATGTGACAAGAAAAATATTGCGATTTTCACCTACGCCGGAAGGGAACCTGAAGAGTTTGTTGATATGTTTGCGGCGGCTGTTGCACCTGTTGCAGGAACGGAACAGATGAACAAGCTTTTAAACTGCGATAAAGATGCATGGACAGACAACGAGCAGGTAAGAACCTTTGCGGAAAAGCTTGACGCCATAAAGAAGCTTGTGGTTTCCGGAAGCAGCACAAAGACCGCAGAGGATGTTCTTGAAAGCTTTAAAAACGGAGAAGCTCTCTTTATTTCGGGAAGCACCGCTGACCTTGCCGAGCTTCTTGAGAATGAGAATGCAGATTACGGTTTTGCCGCATATCCGTCTCTTTCTGAAGAAAGCATAACCACCGTTATGCTTTCTGAAATGTATATCCCTGTGGAAGCGAAGAATGTTGACCTTGCAAAAAAATTTATGTCTTTCCTTTACAGCAATACCGCCGCGGAAGTTGCGGCACAGACCGTGAAAAAGCTTCCGCCGGTAGCAAACATTTCGGGAATTGCTGCGCAGTATGAATTGGGCGCAGCAGAAAATGAAGCGTATTCTGCAATAACTTCTTCTGTTTTTGCACCGAGATTTGTTATAAAAGCTGCGGATAACGAAACCCTTTCGGATGAGTTCTGCAGCCTGGCGGTTTCTGTATTTAAAGGCGATGTTGCTCCGGACGAGTTTGCGGCAAATATGGTTGAATATATTGAAGAGTATTGACATAAAACAGGAGAATAAAATTATGGATAAAAAGAAATTCTATATTACTACCCCTATATACTATCCTTCAGACAAACTTCATATCGGTCACACATATTGTACTGTTGCAACCGATGTTATGGCGCGCTACAAGCGCCTTCAGGGATATGACGTGATGTTCCTTACCGGTGTTGACGAGCACGGACAGAAAATTCAGCAGAAGGCCGAGGCAAAGGGCGTAACTCCGCAGCAGTTTGTTGATGAAGTTGTTGCCGGAATTAAGGATCTTTGGAAGCTTATGAACATTTCCAACGACCGTTTTATCCGCACCACGGATGATTACCATGTTGAAAGCGTGCAAAAGATTTTTAAGCGCCTCTATGAGCAGGGCGACATATATAAAGGCACATACAAGGGCAAATACTGCACCCCCTGCGAATCCTTCTGGACGGAGACCCAGCTTGTGGACGGCAAGTGCCCGGATTGCGGAAGAGAGGTTATCGACGCAGAGGAGGAAGCATATTTCTTCCGCCTTTCAGCCTATGCAGACCGCCTTGTGAAGTATTATGAGGAGCACCCTGATTTTCTGTTGCCCACATCCCGCCTTAACGAGATGGTCAATAACTTCATCAAGCCCGGTCTTGAGGATTTGTGCGTATCACGCACCAGCTTCAGCTGGGGCATTCCGGTAGATTTTGACCCAAAACATGTTGTATATGTTTGGGTGGACGCGCTTACCAACTATATCACCGCCCTCGGCTACGAAAACGAAAAGTACAACGACTTTGAAAAATACTGGCCGGCGGACGTTCACTTCGTCGGCAAAGAGATAGTACGCTTTCACACCATAATATGGCCCGCAATTCTTATGGCACTTGATTTGCCGATTCCGAAAAGAGTTTTCGGTCACGGCTGGCTGCTTATTGACGGAGGTAAAATGTCCAAATCCTTCGGCAATGTTGTGGACCCGGTAATTCTTTGCAGAAGATACGGCGTCGACGCGCTGCGTTACTTCCTGCTGCGCGAATTCCCGTTCGGTTCCGACGGTTCTTTCACCAACGAAGCACTTATCAACAGAATAAATACCGACCTTGCCAACGACCTTGGAAACCTTGTTTCAAGAACAGTTGCCATGGCGGATAAGTATTTCGGCGGCACTCTTCCCGAAGGAAGAGAGGCGGAGCCGGTTGACGATGAACTTTTAAGCATGATAAAAGGTCTTCGGGAAAAGTATGAGCACGAAATGGAAAGCTATGCGTTCCAGAACGCGCTTATGGAAATTTTCAAAATTATTTCCCGCTCCAATAAATATATTGACGAAACAGCTCCATGGGTGCTCGGCAAAGACCCTGCAAAGAAGGACCGCCTTGCTACGGTGCTCTATAACCTGCTTGAGGGCATACGTGTCTGTGCGGTGCTGCTCACACCGTTTATGCCGGATACTGTAGTCAAGATTTTTGACCAGATCGGTGCTTCGGAAGAGGCAAGGGGCTATGAAACCGCCGCGGAGTTTGGCGTTTTGCCCGCAAACGTAACCGTTCACCGTGGTGAGACCCTGTTTCCCAGAATCGACGCTAAAAAAGAGCTTGCAGAGCTTGAAGCGGAAGAAAAAGCCGCAAAGACACCGGCAGCCGAAGAGAAAAAAGAAGAAAAAGAAGAAATCGTGCTCGAGCCGGAAATAGGCATTGAGGATTTCGGCAAAGTGGAGCTTCGCGTAGCGAAAATCCTTTCTTGCGAGAAAGTTCCGAAGGCAAAAAAGCTTTATAAGATTCAGCTTGATGACGGAATGGGCGGCCGGCAGATAGTTTCGGGAATTGCACAATACTATACTCCTGAAGAGCTTATCGGCAAAAAGATAATAGTAGTGGCGAACCTAAAACCTGCAAAGCTTTGCGGAGTAGAATCTAACGGAATGCTCCTTGCGGGAAACAGAGAGGACGGCTCCGCCTGCGTAACCTTCGTTGACGACTCCGTGCCGGTGGGAACAAGGCTGCACTGATGGAATACAGAGGGATTTTTGATACACACGCTCATTATGATGACGAGCGTTTTGACGAAGACCGCGACACCGTGCTCGGCTCCCTTGCCGGGCACGGCGTTTCGCTTGTAGTTGACCCGGCGTGCGATATTGCCTCCTGCGAAAAAACACTGGCACTTTCCGAAAAATACGATTTTCTCTATTCCGCCGTGGGCTTGCATCCGCACTCCGCGGAAAGCGACGGAGAGGGAAACTGGCTTCAAAAAGTAGCGGACTTTTCAAAACAGGGGAAGGTCGTTGCAATAGGAGAAATCGGTCTTGATTATCATTATGATTTTTCTCCGCGTGAAAAACAAATTGAAGTTTTTGCAGCCCAGCTTGGTCTTGCAAACGATTTGGGTCTGCCGGTGATAATACACGATAGGGAAGCTCATGCGGATACTTTTGAACTTGTGAAGAAATACCGCCCGAAGGGAATTATTCACTGTTATTCCGGTTCTGCGGAAATGGCAAAGGAGTTTGTAAAACTCGGTATGTACATTGGCTTTACCGGCTCTGTCACGTTCAAAAATGCAAACAAGCTGCTGTTTGCCGCGGCAGAGGTTCCGGAGGACAGAATACTGCTTGAAACGGATTGTCCGTATATGGCGCCGGTGCCTTATCGCGGAATACGCTGCGACAGCACTCTGATCCCCGCGACAGCCGAACGTCTGGCAGAAATCAGAGGAACAGATGTGCAGACTCTTATTGACCGTGCAAGAGAAAACGGCTGTCGGGTTTACGGAATAACGGAGGAGAAAAAATGAGAATCAGAAGAAAGCCGTGGGCAAGACCTGAACTTGCCGAATGGGAAAACTGCATAGATAACCCTGCGGAAAACAGGGGAAAATGGCACTCCGCATTCAAAAAAGACCGCCCGCTGATGATTGAGCTTGGCTGCGGCAAGGGCGGATTTATTTCAAAGCTTGCGGTGGCAAACCCGGATATAAACTATATCGCCGTTGACATAAAAAGCGAAATGTTAGGTCTTGCAATGCGCAATATAAAACGTGAATATGCCGAAGCGAAGCGCGAAATTGACAATGTGCTCATCTTCAGCCAGGAGATTATGCTTATCAATAAGGTGTTTTCTTCAGAAGATGTTTGTGAACGCATATATATAAATTTTTGCAATCCCTGGCCTAAAACGCATGACCACAAAAAACGCCTTACCCATAACAACCAGCTTATGCAATACCGTGAATTTCTCCGCGATGGAGGCGAAATATGGTTCAAAACGGACAATGACGACCTGTTTCTTTCTTCAAAGCGCTATTTTAGCGAATGTGGCTTTGAACTGACATATGTAACCGAGGATTTGCACAATTCGGGCTTTGAAGGAAGCCTTGCTACGGAGCACGAAAAGATGTTTTCGGAGCAGGGAATACCGATAAAATTTCTTATTGCAAAGAAAATGCCCATTCCGAACGAAAAAATGTAAACTAATTATTAAAATATGCAAAAAACCTCTTGATTTTTACGGGCATATAGTATACAATATTATTAGCACTCGAAAAGATAGAGTGCTAATAATACAAATCATTTAATTTACATAGGAGGATATATAATGAACGTAAAACCCCTTGGCGACAGAGTCGTAATCAAAATGATTGAAAGTGAAGAAAAGACCAAAGGCGGCCTTATTCTTACCGCAAATGCACAGGATAAACCCGAAGTTGCGGAAGTTCTTGCAGTAGGCCCCGGCACCCTTGCAGACGGCAAAAAGGTTGAAATGGAGCTTAAAGTCGGCGACCACGTTATCATGGGCAAATATGCAGGTACTACCGTTAAAATTGACGGCGAAGAAATCATAATTCTTTCTCAGTCCGACATACTTGCAAAGGTAGAGGAATAATATCCTAATCAGTTAATAATTTCGGAGGTATTTATATATGGCAAAACAAATTATATATGGCGATGAAGCCAGAAGAGCTCTTCAGGCCGGTATAGACAAGCTTGCGAACACTGTAAAAATCACCCTTGGCCCTAAGGGCTGCAACGTTGTTCTTGATAAGAAATTCGGCACTCCTATTATTTGCAACGACGGTGTTACCATCGCAAAGGAAATAACCCTTGAAGATCCTTTTGAGAATATGGGCGCACAGATAGTCAAAGAAGTAGCCACCAAAACCAACGATGCTGCCGGCGACGGCACCACCACCGCAACCCTTCTTGCACAGGCTCTTGTTCGTGAAGGCATGAAGAACGTAACCGCCGGTGCAAACCCCATGCTTATCAAACGTGGTATTCAGAAAGCAGTTGACGCAGCAGTAGCAGCCGTTCAGAAGAACGCCAAGAAAGTTTCCGGCTCGCAGGATATTGCAAGAGTTGCAACCATATCCTGCGGCGACCCTGAACTCGGCAACCTTATTGCTGACGCTATGGAAAAGGTTACTACCGATGGTATCATCACAGTAGAAGACAGCAAGACTGCCAACACCTATATCGAAGTTGTTGAAGGTATGGAATTCGACCGCGGCTTCCTTTCTCCTTACATGGTAACGGATACCGACAAGATGGTTGCCATTATGGAAGATTGCTCAATCCTTCTTGTCGACAAAAAGATTTCCTCTTTCCAGGAACTCGTACCGATTCTTGAACAGGTTATGAGAGCCGGCAAAAAGCTTCTTATTGTTGCCGAAGATATTGACGGCGATGCACTTACCAACCTTATCGTCAACAAACTCCGCGGCACTCTTAATGTTTGCTGTGTAAAGGGCCCGGGCTTTGGCGACAGAAGAAAAGAAATGCTTCTTGATATTGCGGCTCTTACCGGTGCAACCCTTGTTTGCGATGATATCGGTCTCACTTTGCCCGATGTTAAACTTGAGCACCTTGGTACTGCAAAGAAAGTTAAAGTTGATAAAGACAAAACTCTTATTGTTGACGGCGGTGGCTCCAAAGAGGAAATCCAGGGTCGTATTGCAATCATCAAGGCTTCTTATGAAACCGCTCACAGCGACTATGACCGTGAAAAACTTCAGGAAAGACTTGCAAAGCTTGTTGGCGGCGTAGCTGTTGTAAAATGCGGTGCAGCAACCGAAACTGAAGCAAAAGAAAAGAAACTTCGTATTGAAGATGCTCTTAACGCAACCAAAGCTGCTGTTGAAGAAGGCATAGTAGCAGGCGGCGGTGTTGCACTTGTTAACGTAATTCCTGAAGTAGAGAAAGTTCTTAATACCACCCACGGCGACGAAAGAACCGGTGTTAAGATTGTTATTCGCGCTCTTGAAGAGCCTATGCGCCAGGTTGCTATCAACGCAGGACTCGATGGATCTGTTGTTGTTGATAAGGTTCGCCGCTCCAAGAAAAATGGCTATGGCTTTAATGTCTTTACCGAAGAGTATTGCGATATGATTGAGGCCGGTGTTGTAGACCCTGCAAAGGTAACTCATTCCGCACTTCAGAACGCGGCTTCTGTTGCAGCGATGGTTCTTACTACCGAAAGCCTTGTAACCGATATTCCGGAAAACAACGGAAAAATGATCAACACCGTTCAGGACCAGATGCATCAGACCCCTCGTCCCAACGGATATTGATTTAAATGGATTTGAGCACCGTGCTCAAGCAAAAAAAGTCCGGCTTATGCCGGACTTTTTTATCGCATAAATGAGCACGAAATAAAAATGTAACACCTTGAAATTTTGTTCAAAAAATAGGCGTGCCGGTTTTACGGCACGCCTATTATACATTATAATCATTCTTTTACTTCGCCAAGCTGACGGTCAAGCCAGGTTGAAGCAAGGTCAAGTGCGGAATAAAGTCCGTCGCGTTCGGCACGTTTAAGAACCATTTCGGTAGGAGCCGCGTTGGGGTCGGTAGACATCATCTGAAGGGTGATGTGGCTTGCCATTTCAATTCCTTCGGCCTCTTTTGTGTCGGTTATCTGCAGCATAACCACATATGGGTCGCGCATATCTCCGTAATAAAGGATTTTTTTGCTGCGCACAAGGGGACGCCCCTTATACGTCATAAATTCATGCTTTTCTTCTGCCATAATGCCCTCCAGAATCAGTCATCAAGATAGTTTTTCACCAAAATCTGCAAAAGCTCATCACGGTCAATGCGGCGGATAAGACTTCTTGCATTGTTGTGAGTGGTGATATATGTGGGATCTTCCGAAAGGATATACCCGACGATCTGATTGATTGGGTTGTAACCTTTCTGACGAAGAGCGTCATAGACAGTAGTAAGAATTGCTTTTATTTCTCCCTCTTTGTCTTCACGTATGGAAAAGGAAATTGTAGGTTCATTCATTTAAGGGGTCCTCCTCTCGATTTTTCATAATTCAGCACAGCTGAAAATATCACAACTATATATTACAACAAAGATGAGTTTATATCAAGAGAAGTTTTGTAAATATTTATTAAAGTTCATTTAAGACGAACTTTTTGCGTTAAGCTATTGACAAATGCTGCAAAAAAGTGCATAATGCAGATAAAACAGAATAATTATCATACACGGAACATGGCCGGCATTTTTGCCGGTACAGAGGAACGGGGTGAAAATCCCCGACGCAGAAACGGCACTGTGAAGTGTGAATGCTTTTTTTGTTTGTGCAAAAGCACGGTCACTTGAAAAATTTCAGGGAAGGCTTTGCAAGAAAAGCGCGCGGCTTTTAAAGCTGCATAGCATTAAGTCAGGATATTCGGTTCCGGCAGCTTATTGGCTTTCCCAATAGGCAGTATGAAGTGCATAAAAATGTTTGCACCAAAGTTTGAAAAAACTTTGGTGCTTTTTTATTAAGGCAAATCCGGTAAAAGCCGTTTTGCATATACAAAGAAAATGGAAGGAGATCTTTTTATGAAAAAAATCATGTCGATGCTGCTTGCAATAATGACGGTGATTAGCCTTTTTGCGGTTTCTTCATTTGCTGCGGAGGGCAAGGACTATAACCTTCGGGTACTTACCTTCGAAGACGAGGATTATAAGGGCAGCGGAAACTACGTTACGGCAAAGGACTGGTCAACCCTTATTGACGATCCGCAGTACGGCGGACTTCTTCTTTATGGCGAAGAAGGATACGGTATTTACAATAAAGAAGACAATTACAGATGGAACGACGAAAACAACACATTCCTTGCAAGCGAAATGTGTGCAGCCTATGGCTCTTATGCATATTGGAGCGGCGGCCATGCTGTTTCCAATTACGTTTCCGGCGAAGCTTCTAAATACGGCGACTATAACCACCAGCTTACCGTTTATAAAAAGGATGTAGAAGGTATAAAAAGAACCGGCGGCGGTCATAACGGTTCTAACAATTTTGCGGTTCATTACGGATATAAGGACGGTTCCCCGTATAATATGACAGAGTCTCTTCCGTCTTTCTATTTTTCAGATAATGTTGCACGCGTAGTTGACCATATGTATGTAAACAATATGTGCTATGCAATTAACTGCTATACTGACGATAACGGTCTTAGCGCAAAAATCGGCCCCGATGATTGGGTCAAGCTTGTTGCTACCGGATACGATAAAGACGGTAATAAAGTAGAAAAACAGGCAGAGATTTATCTTTGCAACGGTCCGGATAATATAGTAACGGATTGGACTAAATGGGATCTTTCCGTGCTTGGCGAAGTAACCAAAATCGAATTCAACATAACCGGTTCCAGCGACAACGGCTACGGATTCTCTCAGCCTGCTTATTTTGCATATGATGATGTTGCGGTTCGCTTCCCTAAAACTCAGGAGGAGCTGGACGCAGACGCAGCAGCCGAAGTTGAAGAACTTATAGGCGAAATCGGCACTGTAACAAAAGACAGCGGCGAAGCAATAAAGGCCGCCCGCGATGCTTATGCTGCATTGACCGACGCACAGAAAGAGCTTGTTTCAAAAGAAGCGGTTGCGGCTCTGGAAAAAGCCGAAAAAGTTTTTGCCATGATTATGGATAGCAGCAAGCCCGATGCTTCCGACAAAACCGGAATCAGCAACGAAAGCGTTATTAAAATCGGCGCGGCCGCTGCCGAAAACGGCGAAGAAAATCCGAGCACCGGCGCGCCTGTAATGAGCATTGCTCCTGCAATTTTTGTACTTGCCGCAGCGGCTTTCGCACTAAAAAAATAAAAAATGATTAAATCAGTTTCAAATTTTCTCCTATAGTATTTTGACAAAAGCGCCCTCGTGTAAGTCTGCACGAAGGCGCTTTTGCCATAAAAATGGTATGAGCATGCTAAAAATAAGTGCGGTGCTCAAATGAGCACCGCACATTCGCCAAAAAAGCTATATTATTTTCTAAGCTCGCCGTAAAGCACGGCAAGGTTTTTAATCATCTCAACGGCGGAATCCATTTGTTCTATGCAGGCAAATTCAAATTTGCCGTGGAAGTTATAGCCGCCGGTACCAAGGTTGGGGCAGGGCAGACCCATAAAAGAAAGCACACAGCCGTCTGTACCGCCGCGCACAGGTTTTGATACAGGAATTCCGCCTGCCATTTCAATGGCTTTGCGTGCATTTTCAATAAGGTGGAAGTGCTTTTCAATTATGCAGCGCATATTTTTGTAATCAAATCCGGTTTCTGCAACGGCAACGCCGGCACCGTAACGGCGGTTGATTTCATCTGCGGCGCGGTTGATATAATCAACGCGATATTTCAGTTTTTCTTCATCGTGATCACGGATAATGTAAGAAAGCTCGGCATTGTCACAGCCGCCGTGCATACCGGTAAGATAATAGAATCCCTGATATTCTTCGGTGTATTCGGGGCGTTCCATTCTGGGAAGTAGAGCGTCAAAATCCATTGCAACAAGGGCGGCATTTATCATTTTATCCTTGGCGCTGCCGGGGTGAACAGAAATGCCGTTAAACTTAATTTTTGCGTGTGCAGCGTTGAATGTTTCATATTCAACTCCGCCGAATGCGTCGCCGTCAAGGGTATAGGCGTAATCTGCGCCAAAACGCTCAAGGCTGAATTTATGAGCACCGCGACCTATTTCTTCATCCGGAGTGAACCCGATTTTTATGGTTCCGTGTTTTATTTCGGGGTGAGCAATAAGTTCTTCTGCGGCGGTAATGATTTCAGCAATACCGTTTTTGTCATCGGCGCCCAAAAGGGTAGTGCCGTCTGTAACGATTATATGTTTGCCGATGCAGTCGGCCATTTCAGGAAAATCTTTGGGAGAAAGTACGATTCCGAGTTCTTCATTAAGCACGATGTCGCCGCCCTGATAATCAACAACGCGTGGCTTTATGCCGGAAAAAGGAACTTCATCCACAACATCCATATGTGCAATAAAACCGATTATAGGTGCTGCTTCAAAGCCTTCGGAAGCGGGAATTTCGCCGTAAACATACCCGTTTTCGTCTATTTCCACGTTGGAAATACCGATTTCGCGCATTTCATCGCAAAGAGCAGCGCCGAGAACAAGCTGCTCCGGAGTACTGGGGCAGGTTTCGCTGTTTTCGTCGGAACCGGTGGGGTACTGAACGTATTTAAGAAGCCTTTCGTAAGCTTTCATAAAAATCCTCCTTATTTTGCGCCGAAGCGTATATATTTATATAGGTATTGTAGCAGAAATGAAAGCATTGTTCAATAATTATTTTTTTAACACAAAAATTAGATAGGTTGCACAATAAAGAGTGACGGAGATTATGCACAATAACCAGATTTCTGCATTTCTATTTACAAAACGCTGCTAAAAGATTATAATATTCATTGTATGATGGTTGAAAATCATACGCTATCACTAAATTTAACAAGAGAGAAGGAACAAAATGCGTAAGACTAACCTGTTCAAACTGATCGCGATCCTTGCTTGCATGACCCTTATTTTCGCTGGTTGCTCCGGTGAAGGCGAGAAGGAAACTCCTAATCCCTCCGAAGGCGACACCTCCACAGAGGGCAGCGAACCCGTTGAAGAAACAAAAACCCTTAATGACTACACCCTTGATGAAATCATCGAAAAAGCAAAAGCAGAAGGCCACCTCGAATCCGTCGGTATGCCTGATTCTTGGGCAAACTGGGGCGAAACATGGGAAGGATACACCGCTACTTACGGCATCACCCATAACGATGCGGATATGAGCTCCGCAGAGGAACTTGCTATGTTCGAAAACGACCCCACCAGAGCAATCGGCGATGTCGGCTTCGGCTTTACCACTAAGCTTGTCGGCACTGACGGTAAAGAGCTTGTTCAGGGCTATAAAACCTCTTATTGGGATTCCGTTCCCGATTGGGCAAAAGGCGAAGACGGCAAATGGATGATCGCATACACCGGATGCACCGCTTTCCTTTGGAATAACGACCTTATGAAAGGCGAAATGCCCACTTCTTGGCAGGCAGTTCGTGAAGGCGATTATAAAGTTGCTATCGGCGATGTAGTCGGCGGCGCAAACGGACAGGGCGCAGTTATCGCTACTGCTTATGCATTCGGCGGCGATATCGACAACCTCCAGCCCGCATTTGACTTCTGGAAAGAGATGGCTGAAGCAGGACGCATCAACGGCATCGATATTACCTACAATAACTTTGAATCCGGCGAAGTTCCCTTCGGCGTAATTTGGTCCTATAACGCATATTCCTATGCAGGAAAACTTGTTGAGGCAAAGAACTACAAGGTAACCTATGGTATTCCTTCCGACGGCGCAATCCTTTCCGGTTATGCTTCCGTTATCAATGCAAATACCACTACTCCTTTTGCAGCAGCTCTTGCAAGAGAATACATCTTCTCTGACGAAGGTCAGATTAACCTTGCAAAATCCGGCGCAATCCCCACCAGAACCAATGTTGTTATACCCGAGGAAGTAACTTCCGCTACCTTTGATCCCGCAACCTATGCACATGCAGTAGGCTTTGCAGACGCAGACCACTATTCTGAGGTTTGCGCTCAGATAGGCGAATGGTGGGCAGAGAACATCCAGCCCCTTATCGCTCAGTAATCTTTAATTTTACTCACAGAGTAAACAAATGGGGCGTACATAACTTGTGCGCCCCATTCTTGAATGAGGTGACTCCATGAATAATGCTCCGGACAGAGCAAAAAAAAAGATAAAGAATACTAATAAATATCTTTACCTGTTAGCTCTTCTTCCTTTTATAGCAATCGTTTTGCTTTATGAACTTATTCCGCTTATAAGTCTTGTAGTAGACTCTTTTGGTTTGGATTCGGACCGCTCCGTTATTTTTTGTCTTGATAACTATAAAAAGATTTTTACTACTCTAAGCTACCAAAAAGCTATTACCAACAGTCTTAAAATTACTTTTTATTCCACAGCGGTCGGTATTATTCTTGCGTTTTTCGGCGCAAAAGCCGCACATACCTCAAGGGGCAAGCTGCGCACTTTGTTTATGACGGTTCTTAATATGACATCAAACTTTGCCGGCGTGCCGCTTGCTTTTGCGTATATGATACTCCTTGGAAATTTTGGCGTTATTACTCAGCTTGCAAATCTTTATGGAATTGAATTTATTCAGAATTTTAACCTTTACAGCAGTAAGGGACTTATCCTGATGTACATATATTTTCAGATTCCGCTTTCCACCCTGCTTCTTATTCCGGCGTTTAACGGAATACGCAAGGAGTGGCAGGAAGCGAATATGCTTCTTGGCGGAAGAAACTCTACTTTTTGGTTTAAGGTTGGCATACCGGTTTTGATTCCGAGCATTTTCGGAACCATAAGCGTTCTTTTTGCGAATGCGCTTTGCGCCTATGCAACGGCGTATGCTCTTCTTATGAATAACTTTAACCTTATTCCTGTAAATATTTCCGCAATGTTCGTTGGAGATATTAC
>SFFD01000070.1 GCA_004556975.1 Oscillospiraceae bacterium
TGAAAATATTAAAAAATCTTTCTGCTATAATAGATACATGCCGGAAATTACCGAGGTGTACGTAAAAACAGAATAGGTTCGACTCCTTCCGCTAAAAACACAAAACCATCCTTTTCCATGAAGCGCGCCTTTCGACACATGAAGTCGCTAAAGCGAATGAAGCAGCCCTTCAGTTATGAAGTGTGCTTCGCACGATAGGACGCGCGCTTCGCTTTATTTCGGCAAAGCCGATACTTCATTAGCGCGCAGAGCGTCTTCATGAACACAATAGGGAGAGCATCATTCTCATGAATGCCGTTAAAAATCACTATGATTGTTTAATTGATGAAAATAATGACCCCGTTCATGATGCAGAACCATTAAAAGAGTATATGAATCAATGGGACGGACAAGTTTTCATTGATGAATTAGAACTTAACAACACTAAAACTGTACTTGAAATCGGCGTCGGTACAGGTAGAATAGCAATAAAAATAATATCAAGATGTAAGCATTTTACCGGCATAGATATTTCTGAAAAAACGATAGAGCGTGCAAAAGAAAACCTATCGTTATTGGAAAACAAAACACTGATTTGCAGTGACTTTTTTGAGTGTGCTTTTAAAAACCGGTTCGATGTTATTTACTCTTCACTTACTTTTTTACACATAAAAGAAAAGCTCAAAGCAATACGGAAAATTGCCGGTTTTTTAACGGACAACGGACGATTTGTAGTATCTATCAGCAAAGACCAATCAAAAGAACTTGACTTTGAAAACCGCAAAGTGCCGCTATATCCGGATAATCCGGAAAAGATGAAATCTTGTTTGGCTGATGCTGACCTTCAATTTGTAAAACAAATAGAAACAGACTTTGCATGGATAATGGTTGCAACCAAGCACACAAAATGAGCATCCCCCACCGCGCGAGTTCAAAACTACTCACCGATTTGCCGAAAATATCTTTTTTATACGCATTAGACAAACCTGCGGTGAGCGATTCGCGCACCGCAGGTTTTTTTTGACCAAACGGGCAGCCCGCGCTGTAGAGGGTCTTTTTCCAGACCTTGCCGCAATAAAGCATTGATGAAAATCGGCTCCTATGCGTGAGAACCAATGGGTGTTTTGTTTGCACTGCCCGGTTGAAATGATTTCCTGCCGTTTCTTCTTTCATCCCCGGTTGAAGTTTGAAGGGTTTCAAACTTCAACCATTTTTCAGCTCTGAAATCCGGATATATTTAAGTTTTCGGAGCGTTTAATCTTTAGAGAAGGCATCCTTTCTCCGAAAATCCATACCGAAAAACATCTGGAAGAAAAAGCGGAAAAATGATATAATGCATCCAAATAGGCAAATGCTCCATGGAGATAGAAGAATCTGAACGGCCACCGTGCGTTACGGCTACAAATTGAAAAAAGAAGAAGGGAAGAAGGCATCCGGCACGTATTATCAAACGATCTGCCCATCCCCTGTAGGCACCCTGACACTCGCCTGCGACGGAGAGAGCCTGGTTGGCCTGTGGATCGAGGGGCAAAAATATTATGGGGGCGCCATGCCCGAAGCAATGGCACCAAAAGACGATCTCCCGGTGTTCACCGCTGCAAAAAAGTGGCTGGAGCAATATTTTTCCGGCGAAAAGCCCTCTGTTTCGGAGTTGCCGCTGGCGCCCATCGGCAGTGCTTTCCGCCAAAGCGTGTGGGGCATTTTGCGGGAAATCCCCTATGGCGAGGTGCTCACCTATGGCGATATCGCAAAAAAGATGGCTGCAAAGCTGGGAAGGGAACGGATGTCCAGCCAGGCGGTAGGGGGAGCAGTCGGCCATAATCCTATCTCTATCATCATTCCCTGCCATCGGGTGGTAGGCGCTCACGGCAGCCTGACC
Source organism: Oscillospiraceae bacterium (assembly GCA_004556975.1). Taxonomy (GTDB): domain Bacteria; phylum Bacillota; class Clostridia; order Oscillospirales; family Ruminococcaceae; genus UMGS1668. The sequence goes on from SFFD01000070.1 coordinate 1,859, forward strand.
GGATTCGCCGCCGGCATCCCAACAAAGTTGAAACTGCTGCAAGCAGAGGGCGTAGACACCTCAAAATTATTTATTCCGCCAAAAGGGACAGCCCTGTAAAACAGGCGGAATTAAGTGCTTTTCCACCTCTATCGCCACAGCGTGCGGAACGGACCGCATCTAAAAATCAGTCAAAAAGGAACTGCCGAACCGTATGACAAAGAAGCATTCAATCGCCAAATATGCCTGCTATATGTCCAACGCCTCCATGTCAGCGGTGGCGACAATATCGCCGCTGCTGTTTATCACATTCCATCAACTCTACGGGATCTCCTATACCCTGCTCGGCCTGTTGGTGTTGGTAAACTTCTGCACACAGCTGTGCGTGGATTTGATCTTTTCGTTTTATGCCCACAAATTCAATATTCAAAAAACCGTGCGCGCCATGCCGCTGCTCACCGTAACCGGCCTGATGGTGTATGCCATTTTTCCGGCTTTGATGCCTGCGCGCGCTTATCTGTTCCTAGTGGCCGGCACAATTATTTTTTCGGCCTCTGCGGGGCTTGGGGAAGTGCTGATCAGCCCCGTGATCGCTGCACTGCCGTCGGACAACCCGGAGCGTGATATGAGCCGGGCGCACTCCGTTTATGCCTGGGGCGTGGCTGCTGTGGTGCTGCTGAGCACGCTGTATCTTCAGGTGTTTGGGCGGGAAACCTGGTATATTCTCACGCTGCTTTGGGCCATTCTGCCGCTTGCTGCTTTTGTACTTTTTTTATGTTCTGAAATACCGCCTCTTGAAACGCCAAAAAGCGGTGCGTCAAACAGAAGCCCGCTCAAAAATCCGCTGCTGCTTTTATGCGTGACCTGCATCTTTTTGGGCGGCGCTTCCGAAAACACCATGACGCAGTGGTGCTCCGGCTACCTGGAAGCCGCGCTGGGGATTTCAAAAATATGGGGCGATGTGTTCGGCGTTGCCGTGTTTGCGGTGATGCTGGGGCTTGGCAGAACCCTCTATGCGAAATTTGGCAAGCAGATCTCCCGCTTTATGCTGCTCGGATTTATGGGCGCCTTTCTCTGCTATGTCATCGCCGCGCTTTTCCCAAATGCCATTGTGGGCCTGATAGCCTGCGCGTTTACGGGATTTTGCGTATCCATGCTCTGGCCGGGCACTTTGATTTACACAGCGGAGGTAATCCCCCATACCAGCGTGGCAGTTTACGCCTTGCTCGCGGCGGGCGGAGATCTTGGCGGCTCCATTGCGCCGCAGCTTGTGGGGAGCATTACAGACGCTGTTGCAAACAGCCAAAGCTTTGCCGCCATCAACCCCGCTTTATCGCCTGAACAGCTCGGTTTTAAAACCGCGATGCTGACAGCGGCGCTGTTCCCGCTGGCCGGCATGCTCGTTGTGGGCATTATGAAGAAAGTGGAAAAAAAGCGGAAAGACAAATAGGTTGAAAAAGAAGAAGGAGGTGTTGCAAAATGCCTCCTCGTACAAACAAACCGAAAAAGACATGGTTTCGGGCGGGGCTCAGCCCGAAATTTGCCTCTGTGAGGCTAAAATGGCTTTTTTGAAGGGACTGTTGCAAAATGCAAAGCATTTTGCAACAGTCCCTTTTTACTGCGCGTTGAACTTTTGCTTCACAGAATTTACTTTATTCTGCTCCGCCTGCTCGGTGGGATACCAGCCCTTCGCCGCCATCTTGTCATACAGGGTATCCTGCATGCACAGGGAGTCGTTCAAAGCGGTGTTGAATGCCTGGTGCACGTTTGACGTGGGGGATTCGATCGTCCCGTGCATATACAGGTCGCAAACGCCTTTCTCCAAAAGGAGGATATCTTCCATCAAGTTCTTATCATCCATATTTATGAGCATTCCTTTCTTGCGCAAACCGCGAATTTGTACGGCTTTAGCGCATCCAAAATTTCAATGGGTGAAATGTGTTTTCGCACTACACTTTATGCCTAAAAAGCACGAATTCCCTTATCAAAGCAAACCGTAAAAGCTCTGGAAAATCTGCTGATGCTTCTGCGCCATCTGCTGCACGCAGGCTTTCAGATCCGCATCCTGAATCTGGTTGGCCGTTTCATTGCATTTTGTTTGAAAATACTTCTCATGCCCCAGCGCATCTTCCAGGTACAATAATTCTTTCGTCGTCATGAATTGCAAACCTCCTAATGATAATTTCAACTTTATTTTGCATGGAGGAGCTTATAATATACATCAGGGAAACAGAAATCCTTTTAGAGATTTTCTCCCAACTTTTTTACAATAAATATCCCCCGGCCAAGCCGGGGGTATTTCACATGCGGGCAAAGCCCTCTGTTCTTCGCGGACGCGTAAACGCGTAAGTACGGTCTGTCAGCTG
>SFFD01000006.1 GCA_004556975.1 Oscillospiraceae bacterium
TATCACCAAATGTTTTAATGATACCTTTTAGCTGTAAGGCCTGATTACAATAGTCATTTTTTGCTTTTATAAAATTTTCATAACATTCATTATTGATATTATTTGCATCTGCTTCTTTTGCCTGTGTTAACATCTCTTCCTTGCTTAATTGTGCCTTACTTTCTTCAGACTCTGTTTGAGAAGCGTCATTATTTCCGGATGCGTCTGTGCTAGAACCGCAAGCCGCAAGGCTCAGGCACAGTACCGCCACCAAAAGCAGCGCAATCCATTTTTTCATAGTGTTTTGCCTCTTTCTTTTATGTATTCTGTGCGTCTGTTACAACGCGCACCGCGTTTACAGCGGCTTTATATTTATGCACATAGCGGGAAACGGTGTCAGAGCATATTTACATATTCTTCTGTGCTAAATTATATATCGCAAGTCGCACATTATGCAAAACGCATTTCATACGCACCTAAAGCGGAACGCGAGCCCCGCTCCTGAAAGTGTTGTGTGTTATTTGTTCAGCGCCTGATTGATTTCCGCAATGTCGCTCTCGGAAAGTTCAGTGCGTGTTTCGGAATCAACGATAATTGTGCCGCCTTCATAACCACTGCCCATCAAAGCGCCGTGCAGCATATACCAAATCTGCTGTTCCATTGACCCGTTATCGTTCTGCCAGCTGTCGTCAACCATAAATTCATCGTATATGGTTCCGCTGTTGTAATCTGCTACTAGCAGGATGTCACCATAGCCATTGCCGTCAACCGCCCAATCGCAATCTGCTTTGACAGCAAGAAAATGCACAGAAATACTATTTTCGCCAAGGCCATCTGCGGAAATTTCGATGACTCGTGTGACGTTGAAGTCCCGGGCTTCCCCGAAGATATCCTCAAAGTCTTTTTCCCTCTTGAGATAAGCGTCACTTTGGATGTACTCGCTCAAATGCTCAATCAGAAAATCCTTGACAGAAGTTTCTTTTCCATCGACAACAACATCTGTGGGAGCATCGTTCTTCACGCCGCAAGCCGCAAGGCTCAGGCACAGTACCGCTGCCAAAAGCAGCGCGATAAGTTTTTTCATAGTTCATTTCTCTTCTTTCTGTGATAAATTTTCAACCGCTATGCGAACATTATTGAGACGTCTTTCATTTGTACATACTTTGGCACAAAGAAAGCACGGCGTCCCAAACAAAATTAACTATATCATACTGCTGTTTCTCAAAACAGTCAATCTGTGAAGAGATGAAAAAAGACTTTTTTGTTTCGAGAAATAAAAAATTAAAATCAAGAAAATAAAAAATCCCGAAACCCTGCGGTTTCGGGATTTTGGTGGAGACGAAGAGGATCGAACTCTCTACCTCTTGAATGCCATTCAAGCGCTCTCCCAAGTGAGCTACGCCCCCATGTGAACCGCTGACCTTTTGTCAGCGGTTGATATTATAGCACAGTTTTAAGCCGCTGTCCATAGTTTTAAGAAAATTTTTTTAAAATTTTCAGTCAACCAAAACGCCCATGACTATAAAGCGCTGGTTTGCGCCGACGGATTTTCCGAAATAGCGCGTGCAGGTGGAAAGGGTAATTATCTTGTCATCGCTGCCGACGCTTACGCCAAAATCGTAAAGGCTCATGCTTTTTGCAGTGGAGGCAATGGAAGAAACATCAACATTGTTGCAGTTAATATAGAAAGAAAGATTCTTTGTAAAAGAAACCGCAAAAATTCTGAAAGTGTGCACGCCGCTGTTTGTGGTAAGGTAAATATACTGGTTTTCGGAAACAACGTCTTCATAAGTCAGAGCCATAAGCGATTCAAACTCACCGCCGGTTTTTTTAAACGGAGCAAAACAGTTATTCCAGTTGTGACCGTAGATGACCGTGTTTTGAGAAAGCTCGCCGCTGCGAAGATTGGCGGTGCCTGCCGCCCAGGTGACGCTTCCGCTTGTATAGTCAGATGTTTTTTTGCCTTGCCATACAGGACGGTCCTGAATGCTGGTGCCCATAACTGTAAGATGAGCGGCAACGGTATAATCTTTAAGCGAATATGCGCCGGAGCCGCCGGAATACCCGGGGTTGGAGGCAGGGCCTATGGCCGTGCCGTTCCAGCTGCCTCCGACCGACTCGCTGCCGTTATCCGCAGCAAGTTCGGCGGGCTTTTTTATAGTTGTTTTATAAAGGTTTTCGTATCTTGAAGCATAAAGATTTTTATACATTGTGCCGCGAAGATAAGGGTAATCCCGCGAAGGCTTCGCAGAAGCTGACAAAGATGAAGCCGCGGGTGCTTCTTTTGAATCTGAAGAAACCGCGGACGCTCCTGAAAGCACTAGTGTGCTTGCAAGCACAACCGCCGCGATAAAAGCCGGCAAAATTCTTTTTCCTTGCAAAAAATCGCCTCCCAACAAAATTATAGTATAACAAATTACAAAAAATACGGCAATAGTTTTGGAAAAAATTTTGCATTAAGGAATTACAGCCGAACCGTACTCAAATTATCCCAAAATGAACTGCAGCACGGTTCCCGTGAGCACGGAAATTGCAAACAGTATGACAGCAATGCGAATGCACTCGCTTTTATCAAGGTTGGTGCGGAACAGCACCAAAAGTCCGACGCCGGCGCCGGCAGAAAGACCCGCCACGGCAGAACCGAAGCTTATAGCGCCTTCCGCATAAAGCTGAGAAAGCACAACGGAGGCTGCGCAGTTGGGAATAAGCCCGACAAGCCCGGCAAGTATTGGCTGGAAAAGAGTGCCGCCCATCAGGAAGTTTTCAAAAGCACTTTCTCCGATAAGCGCAATGGCAACGTTAAGAACAAGCATCACCGCAATAAGAAAAATAAAGGTTTCGGCAGTGTGACGCAACGCACTTTTTATAATGCCGCCCTCGCCCTCGGTATGACAGTGCGAATGCAGTTCAACCACGGCTTCTTCGTCCTGCTTTTTTGTTTTGAATATTCCGGAAAAATCAATCACAAGCCCGGCAACCGCGGCAAGCACAAGTTTTGCTCCCACAAGGGGAAGTATTTTTCCCACGCTTTGCGGGTTTGCAAGAAGAACGGGGATGGCCTCGTCGCTTGTGGAGATAAAAACCGCAATAAGCGTTCCCGCGGTTATCATTCTGTTGGAGTAAAGATTGGCTGCGGCAACGGAAAAGCCGCATTGCGGCACAACGCCAAGCAGAGCACCGATTATTGAACCGGCACGGCCGAATTTTGAAAGCCACGCAGCAAATTTTTCAGCCGCACGGTGCTCAATAAATTCAATTATAAGATATGCACCGAAAAGAAACGGAAGGGTTTTAAGCGCGTCGATAAGGGTATCAATAAGAACATCAAGCATTTGTAAATTACCTCATATTTTATACTGCATAATAAAGAAAATAATTCCGAGCAAATTTTCACAGTTAATATTATTGTATGAAGAAAAGCTTTTGTCAATAAATATCGGGAAAATATAGTTAAACAAAATTTTTGTGATGAAATTGTGATAAAAATTTGGAATTTTACATAGATTTGACGCATTTATTGCAGATTTTAGGCTTAAAAATGAAAGAATATACGGCGAAAGATTTTAATTTTGCATAAAATCCGTTAAAATAAATACTAAATATGTAAAAAATGAAATTTTTAATGAAAAAATCAAAGAAAACAGTACTGAATTTGCAACCTCAAAAAAATAACGCTTGCATTTTTGATTTTGCGGTAATATAATAGCCTTAAAATTTCAAATCGCGGTTTAAAGTGTTTATGCTTTAAAGCGGTGAAGAAAACATTTGCACGGTTAAATTCCGTGTGTGAAAGAGGAGGTAAACGTAAAATGAAAAAGTTTTTGGCAGCAGTACTTGCTTTTGCAATGGTCGTATGTTTGTTTGCGGGCTGCAGTTCCGGCAACAGCAATGAGGGCGCAGGCCGAATTAAAATAGGCTCAATCGGTCCGATAACGGGCGGCGCAGCCATTTACGGCAATGCAGTTAAAAATGCAATGGAAATTGCGGTTGAGGAGGTTAACGCCAAGGGCGGCATTCAGTTCGAACTGAATTTCCAGGACGATGCTCATGACGCAGAAACTTCCGTAAACGCTTACGGAATTCTTATGGACTGGGGAATGCAGATGCTTCTCGGACCTGTTACTTCCACTCCCGCAGCGGCAGTTGCGGCAGAGGCGGAAGCCGACGGAGTATTTATGCTTACTCCTTCCGCTTCTTCCATAAAGGTAATTGAAGGTAATACCCATGTATTCCAGATGTGCTTCTCTGACCCCAACCAGGGTCTTGCTTCGGCTGACTATATGGCTGATAACGGAATAGGAAAAGCCATAGCGGTTATTTATAAGAGTGATGACCCTTATTCCGTAGGTATTTATGAGAAATTCTCCGGCGAAGCGGCAGTAAAAGGACTTAATATTGTATATACCGGTTCCTTTGAAGAAGCAAACAAAACCGAGTTTTCTTCTCAGCTTACCGCTGCCAAACAGGCAAATGCCGACCTGCTTTTCCTTCCGATCTATTGCGAATCCATTGCTCCGCTTATGACTCAGGCGGCTTCCATGGGATATGACGTTGATTATTTCGGCGTTGACGGCATGGACGGAATTCTTGAGGTTGAGGGCTTTGATCCAAGCCTTGCAGAGGGCGCATATCTTCTTACTCCTTTCTCTGCCGATGCTCAGGATGAAAAGACCGTCAATTTCGTAAAAGCGTATAAAGAAAAATATAATGAGGTTCCTAACCAGTTTGCGGCCGATGCTTATGACTGCGTATATGCTGTTTATGAGGCCTGCAACAACGCCGGCATTACCGCCGATATGAGCGCACAGGATGTTTGCGCTGCTCTTGCTGACCAGTTTGCAAGCGGCAAATTTGTATTCAGCGGCATTACAGGAAACAACATGACCTGGGATTCCACAGGCGCGGTTTCCAAATCTCCGATGGCCGTTGTTATCAAAGACGGCAAATATGTTCTTGCCGGCTAATCAAATCTGATAAGATCATAATAAGCTTTTGTGCGGAGGAATACCTGTATTCGGTATTCCTCCAAAGCACTATACGGCGTTATTTTCTGCGCCGTAAAAATACATAGAAACGGAGCTTTAAGGCAATGACTTTGTTAACATATATCATAAACGGCATAAGTCTTGGCAGCGTTTACGCCATAATAGCCCTTGGCTATACCATGGTTTACGGCATTGCCAAAATGCTCAACTTTGCCCACGGAGACATTATAATGGTGGGTGCCTATATTTCATATTTTGCGGCAACATCATTCGGAATGCCGCCGCTTGTTTGTATAGCTGTTTCAATGGCGGCGTGCACCGTTCTCGGCATTGCCATAGAGCGCTTTGCTTACCGCCCGCTGCGCAACGCCAATTCACTTGCCGTGCTTATAACAGCTATCGGCGTAAGCTATTTGCTTCAGAACGGCGCCCAGCTTCTTTGGACAAGTAACCCTAAAATGTATGCTTCACTTATTGACATTCCGGCACTTCACCTTTTTGACGGCCGGCTTACCATTACCGGAAGCGCGCTTGTAACAGTAATTTCCTGCGTTATTGTTATGGCGCTTTTGGTGCTTATAACCAAAAAAACAAAAGTCGGCAAGGCAATGCGCGCCGTAAGCGAGGATAAAGAGGCGGCGCAGCTTATGGGAATCAATGTTAACTTCACAATTTCCGTAACCTTTGCCATAGGTTCCGCACTGGCGGCGGTTGCCGGAGTGCTGCTTTGCTCATCCTATCCAAGCCTTTACCCAACCCTTGGTTCAATGACCGGTATAAAAGCGTTCACCGCCGCCGTCTTTGGCGGAATAGGCTCGATTCCCGGAGCGTTTGTTGGCGGAATATTGCTTGGTGTAATTGAAAAATTTGCAGAAGGATATATTTCTACCCAGCTTTCCAATGCAATAGTATTTTCTGTGCTTATAATAGTGCTTCTCGTAAAGCCCGCAGGACTTTTCGGAAAAGTGCGCCGCGAGAAAGTTTGAGGTGAAATATATGGAAAACATCAGAACAAAACTCAGCGGAATAAAAAAGAGCACAAAACAGGAGTTAATAACCTATGGAATGGTGACTTTGCTTTTTGTGCTTTTCCAAAGCCTTAACAACGCAGGAATATTAAGCCGTTCGTTAAGCGGCCAGCTTGTTCCCGTCTGCGTATATGTTGTAGCGGCCGTGGCTCTTAACCTTGTGGTCGGTTTTTCCGGCGAACTCAGCCTCGGTCACGCGGGTTTTTTGAGCATAGGCGCGTTTTCGGGCGCGGTTTTCTGCAAGCTTTTTTCGGGAATCGGGAATGACACGGTGTGCCTGATACTTGCCATGGTCTGCGGAGGCATTGTTGCCGGAATTTTCGGTTTTCTTATAGGTATTCCCGTTCTGCGCCTTAGGGGCGACTATCTTGCGATAGTTACTCTTGCTTTCGGTGAAATTATAAGAAACATTGTCAACTGCATATATCTCGGCATTGACGGAAAAGGAAGATGGCACTTCGCTTTCGGAAACACGGTTGAGATGGAAGGCGGTACAACCATAATCAACGGCCCCATGGGCATTACGGGAAACGAAAAAATTTCAACCTTTGCCGTTGGTTTCGGGCTTATTTTATTTACGCTTTTCATAGTGTTCAACCTTATCAATTCAAAAACCGGAAGAGCAATTATGGCAATTAGGGATAACCGCATTGCGGCCGAAAGCATAGGTCTTTCGGCAACGGGCTTTAAAATGACGGCATTCGTAATTTCCGCAGTGCTTACAGGAATGGCCGGCACACTTTATGCAATGAACTATGCTTCCGTGGCGCCGATAAAATTCGGGTTCAACCAATCGGTGCTCATTCTTATTTTTGTCGTGCTCGGAGGAATGGGAAATATCCGCGGTTCAATCATCGCAGCGATAATCCTTACAGTTCTTCCGGAACAGCTTCGCGGCGTGGGCGATTTCCGTATGCTCATCTATGCGTTGCTGCTCATTTCCATGATGCTCATAACCCAGTCCGATAAAGGCCGCGTGCTCATGGAAAAAATCACTGCCAATTTCAAAAAAATATTGAGCATAAAAAAGAAAACGGTAAAGGGGGAAAAGGCTGAATGAGCGAGCTTGTAAGAGTTGTCAACGACGACGCCCTGCTTACCGAAAGAGATATAAAAATGGCACCGGTGCTTGAAACCAGGCATCTTGGAATTGAGTTCGGCGGACTTAAAGCGGTGGATGATTTCAATATTACCGTGGGTCAAAGTGAAATAAGCGGACTTATCGGCCCGAACGGAGCAGGAAAAACCACCGTTTTTAACCTTTTGACAAAGGTCTATCAGCCGACTCACGGCACGATTCTTCTTAATCAGAAAGATATAAACAGTTATGACACAATAAAGGCAAACCACGCCGGTATTGCCAGAACGTTTCAGAACATACGGCTGTTCAATAATCTGACCGTTGCTGAAAACGTGCTTGTCGGTCTGCATGAAGAAATGACCTATAACCTTGCGCAGTCGCTTTTTAAAACCCCTGCGTTTCGCCGTTCCGAAAAGATTGCGCGCAAGCGCGCTCTTGAAATGCTTTCCATATTTGATATGCAGGAGCTTGCGGATGTTCAGGCGGGTAACCTGCCCTATGGCGCGCAGCGCCGTCTTGAAATAGTAAGGGCGCTTGCAACAAACCCCTGCCTTTTGCTTCTTGACGAGCCGGCCGCAGGCATGAACCCTTCGGAAACTGCCGAACTTATGGACAACATAAGAAAAATCCGCGACACCTTCCATATTGCAATCATGCTCATTGAGCACGACATGAACCTTGTTATGGGAATCTGCGAAGGCATAGCCGTGCTCAACTACGGAAAGATTATTGCAAAGGGCACGCCGGAAGAAATTAAAAACAACCCCACGGTTATCGAGGCATATCTCGGTAAGCAGGGCGAAGATTAAGAAGGAGGGCGCGCAAAATGCTGCTTAAAGCAACCGATTTGAATGTATATTACGGCGCCATCCACGCAATAAAAGGCGTTTCTTTTGAAGTTAATGAGGGAGAAATCGTTACGCTTATCGGCGCAAACGGCGCGGGAAAATCCACGACGCTTAAAACTATTTCCGGAATGCTCCGCAGCCGCACCGGCTCCGTGGAGTTTGAGGGCAAGGACATAAGCAAAATTCCTGCCTATAAGCTTCCGGCAATGGGCATTGCCCATGTTCCGGAGGGACGGCGCATTTTTCAGGAGCTTACCGTTACCGAAAATCTTGAAATGGGCGCTTATACCCGCTCTGCTTCTGAAATAAAACCGAGCCTTGAGAATGTTTTCAACCGTTTTCCGCGTTTGCGCGAACGCAAAAATCAGATTGCCGGAACGCTTTCCGGCGGCGAACAGCAAATGCTTGCCATGGGGCGCGCGCTTATGTCAAAGCCCAAACTGATGATGCTTGACGAACCTTCCATGGGTCTTTCGCCACTGCTTGTTCAGCAGATTTTTGACATAATCAAGGAGCTTAACGAAGCGGGAACGACAATCCTGCTTGTTGAGCAGAACGCAAAAATGGCGCTTTCTATTGCAGACAGAGCCTATGTTCTTGAAACAGGAAAGGTTGTAATGGAAGGCAACGCAAAGGATATGCTTTCGGATGAATCCGTAAAAAAGGCCTATCTTGGCGGCTGATAAAATTTTTTATGATAAAAAGCACCCTGTATGGGTGCTTTTTTTGTACGCCCGGGGCGGAAAAAACGCAAAAATATGAATATAAAGGCAAATTCACGTTGAAAATCAAAGTTTGCGGTGATATAATATATTAAATATAATGGTATAGTGTTTATTCGCGGAGGGCTTATATGAAAAAGTGGAAACTTATGCCGGGAAATCCCGGAAAGGCGAAACATATCGAAGAAGAACTCGGGCTGCCTTCACTTGTAACAGAGGTGCTGGTGGCACGCGGAATTGATACCCCTGCGAAAGTAAAGGAATTTATAACAGAGGAAATACCTTTTTCCGACCCTATGGCGTATAAGGATATGGATAAGGCGGCGGACAGAATCGGCGGCGCCGTTGAGGAAGGCGAAAGGGTTTGCATATACGGCGATTACGACTGCGACGGAATGACCGCAACCGTGCTGCTTTACGACTATCTTCAGTCAATCGGTTGCGATGTCTGGTACTATATTCCCGACAGGGAAAACGAGGGTTACGGTCTTAATAAAGAAGCCATTGATTTTATTGCCGCCAAGGAAACCGACCTTATTATAACGGTTGACAACGGCATTTCTGCCATTGAAGAAATTGATTATGCGGTTTCTCTTGGAATTGATGTGGTGGTTACCGACCACCACAAGCCGCGCGAGGTGCTTCCAAATGCCGTTGCGGTGGTTGACCCGCACCGCCGCGACGAAGAGGAAAACGATAAAATATACCGCGACCTTGCAGGAGTAGGCGTTGCCTTCAAGCTGGTGTGCGCGCTGGAAAATGACGACGGCTGGGGAATAGCGGAACAATACGCAGACATTGTAAGCATAGGGACCGTGGCGGACATTGTTCCGCTTACCGGAGAAAACAGAATTTTGGTGAGGCAGGGACTTTCGCTTATTCCCGAAACCACAAATCCCGGTTTGCGCGCCCTTGTGGAAGAAACCGGACTTGCGGGCAAAAAGCTTACTGCGGAGATGGTGGCGTTCGGCATTGCGCCGAAGCTTAATTCCGCCGCGCGGCTTGGTTCCGCATATCAGGTGACGGAGCTTTTGACCACCGAAGATGAAGAAAGAGCCGCGGAGCTTGCCCGCGACCTTTGCGAGCAGAACCACCGCCGCCAGGAGCTTGAGCAGGATATAGCCGCAGAGGTTGATAAGCTCTATGCCGAAAAGGCGGACATTCTTAACGACAGGGTTGTTGTAATTGAGGGTGAAGGCTGGCACCACGGCGTAATCGGCATTGTATGTGCAAAGGTAGTTGAGCACACCGGCAAGCCCTGCGTGCTTATTTCAAAGGACGGCGACGAAGCCAGGGGCTCTGCCAGAAGCGTGGAAGGCTTTTCTATGATAGAAGCGGTCAGCTATGCATCGGATTGCCTTAACCGCTATGGCGGACACCCGTTTGCGGCAGGTATGAGCATGGATTCCGATAAAGTGGACGCTTTTCGCAAAAAGATAAATGAGTTCGCAAAAAATAATTTCGAGCTTATGCCTGTGTTTACGCAAAAGCTTGACCGGGTTATGGACCCGGCGGAGCTTACGGTTGATAACATAGCTTCGCTTAAACTTCTTGAGCCTTTCGGCGCGGCAAACGAGATGCCGGTTTTCGCTTTCCGAAAAGTTATTGTTGACGGAATTTACCCCATAGGAGGCGGAAAGCACCTTCGCATTAAATTCAAGAAAGCGGGACTTTCTTTTTATGCGGTATATTTCGGTATGACCGAGGAAGAATTCCCTTACAATATCGGAGATATTGTGGATGCAGCCGCCACATGCGAGCTTAATGAGTTTAACGGTGAAACAAGAGTTTCAGTAAAAATAAGAGATATACGTCCGTCATCGTTAAGCCAGGAAAAGCTTTTCTGCGGAAATCTGCTTTACGACGGGTACAAACGTGGAGAGGACATTCCCCCCGAGGACATTCCTGAAAGAAGCGATATAGCGGTAATTTACCGCTATATCAGAAGCCACGGAAAATTTAAGGGCGAGCTTGAGGTTCTGTTCGGAAGAATTACCGGCGAAAATAAAGAATGCGCCATGGATTCCTGCAAAATGCGCCTTTGCCTTGACATAATGGAAGAAATGGGGCTTATATCCCGCAAGTTTGACGGAAAAACGGAAGAAATAGCCCTTTTGCCCACAAGCAAGGTGGATATAGAGAATTCAAAAATACTTGCCGCGCTGCGGGCGGACGATTTAAAACTGTAAAAAGAGAAATGAGAAGATGAATATAAAAATGAAAGGCGGTGAAAAGATATGTCCGAATACTTTGAAGAGCTGAAAAGCATGATAGACCCAAGCAAGGGCTACGATATGGAGCGCATTGAGAAGGCGTATCTTCTTGCCGAAAAAGCCCATTCCGGTCAGTTCCGCGCAAGCGGAGAACCGTATATCATACATCCGGTGGAAGCCGCAAAGATAACGGTTCAGCTGGGTATGGATACCGACACGGTGGTAACGGCGCTTTTGCACGATGTCGTTGAAGATACGGATGTTACGCTTGATGAAATCAAAAAGGAATTCGGCGCGGACGTTGCAAACCTTGTTGACGGCGTTACCAAGCTGAAGCAGATAAAAAAGGTCAACAACGCCTCAAAAGAGGAACAGCAGGCGGAAAATGTGCGCAAAATGTTTATGGCCATGGCAAAGGACATTCGCGTAATCATAGTAAAGCTTGCCGACCGTTTGCACAATATGCGCACCATAGATGCAAAGCCGGTGGAAAAGCAGCGCCGCATAGCTCACGAAACCATGGAGATTTATGCTCCGCTGGCGCACCGTCTGGGTATCCGCCCCATAATGGAGGAGCTTGAGGACAGATGCATCCGCGTGCTTGACCCCGTGGGCTATCACGACATCGAAAGCCGCATGGAAATGCAGAAGGACGAGCAAAAAGAGTTCCTTGACCACATTAAAAATAAAATTGACGAGCGCCTTCGCAAAGAAAACTGCGAATTTCATCTTATGGGGCGCATTAAAAGCGTTTACGGCATATACCGCAAGATATACGAGCAGGGCAAATCCATGGAGGAAATCTATGATATATACGCCGTGCGCGTTATTGTAAACACCGTTTATGACTGCTATTACGTGCTTGGCGTTATGCATGATCTTTTCCGTCCGATTCCGGACAGGTTCAAAGATTATATCTCCACACCCAAACAGAATATGTATCAGTCCCTGCACACCACCTGCATTGACAGCAAAGGAATTCCTTTTGAAATACAGATACGCACATGGGATATGCACCACACCGCGGAATACGGTATTGCCGCGCACTGGAAGTACAAGGCGGGAATTCAGGGCAAATATGAGCTTGAGGAGCGTTTGGCGTGGGTGCGCCAACTGCTTGAACAGCAGCAGGAGCTTGACGATGTGGAGGACATAGTCCACACAATAAAGACGGATATTGCCATTGACGAGGTGTTTGTTTTCACGCCGAAGGGCGACGTTATCAACCTGCCGCTGGGTTCCACGGTGGTGGATTTTGCATACGCAATTCACACCGCGGTGGGCAACCGTATGGTGGGCGCAAAAATAAACGGAAGAATAGTTTCGCTCGATACCGAAGTAAAAACCGGCATGATTGTGGAAATCATCACCACAAATTCGCCGAACCACGGCCCAAGCCGCGACTGGCTTAACATAGCCAAAACAAGCTCCGCAAGGTCGAAAATCAGAAGCTGGTTCAAAAAAGAGCGCCGCGAAGAAAATATTGCCGAGGGCAGAATTATGGTGGAGCGGGAATTCCGCAGAAACCTTATTTTGCTTGACGAGCCGCAGTATTCCGAGTTCATAGGAGAAATTGCAAGGCGACAGCACTGCAACAGCCTCGAGGATTTTTATGCTTCTGTAGGCTATGGCGGAATTACCCTTTCAAAAATTCTTCCCTGGGCCAAGGATGAATTTATTCACCGCTACCGCAAAGCGGAAGAACCTGTGGCGCCTGCTCCGGCACCGAAGCGCCGTCCGAAAAGCAGCAACGGCGTAATTGTCGAGGGGCTTGAGGGGTGTCTTGTCAAGTTTGCACATTGCTGCAACCCTCTTCCCGGAGACGATATTGTGGGCTATGTCACCCGCGGAAGCGGAGTGACCATCCACAAGGCAAGCTGCGCTACGGCAATTAAAGGGCAGACCGAAGATGAGCAAAAAGGCCGCTGGGTTGCGGCGAACTGGTCTGACAGCATAAAGGATACCTATAAATCGGTTATTCTTATTAAAGGGCCGAACAGAGGGGGACTTGTGGCAGATGTCAGCATAACCCTTGCCAACCTTCATGTGCAGATGCACACTTTGCTTGCGCGCGAGCTTTCTGACGGAAGCGCCGAAGTGCGCGTTACGGTGGAAACCGGAAGCGTAGAGCAGCTTAAGGGCACTATTGAAGCGCTTAGGCGAATTCGTGACGTTCAAAGCGTCGACAGAATCTGACAAAAGGAGATTTTTATGAAGGCAGTGCTTCAGGTGGTGCGTTCCGCTTCCGTAGAGTGTGAAGGCAGAACCGTTTCTGAAATTGATAAAGGTTTTCTTGTGCTTTTGGGCGTGACAAAGCAGGACACCCAGGCGGAAGCAGACGCTTTGGCGGCGAAAATCGCCGGTCTGCGCGTGTTTGCCGACGAAAACGGAAAGATGAACCTTTCGCTTGAGGATGTGGGCGGAGAAGTGATAGTGGTTTCAAACTTCACTCTTTGCGCCGATTGCAGCCACGGCAAACGCCCGTCGTTTATAAATGCTCAAAGACCGATTCAGGCAAACGAGCTTTATGAATATTTTATCAAGCGCCTTAAATTTAACGGAGTGCCGAAGGTCGGCACGGGAGTTTTCGGCGGGGATATGCTGGTGCATATCGACAATGACGGACCGGTTACGCTTATTCTTGATACGGACGAATGGAAATAAGCAAATAAAAACTTCTTGTCTTTAAGGAGGAAAAACATATGGAAATAACAGAACTTACGGTAGGAGCTTATCAGACCAACTGCTATATCGTTACATCCGACGATAAAAGCGCGGTGATAGTCGACCCGGGCGCAGAGGCGGACAAAATTATCAACAAGGCGAAGGAGCTGGGCGCAAAGGTAAAGTATATTCTGCTTACCCACGGGCATTTTGACCATATAGGCGCGGCGGACGCGGTTAAACGCGCTTTTCCCCAGTGCCAGATTGTGATTATGAAGGACGACGAGGATATTTGCCGCAATCCGCTGCTTGTGGGCGGCGACAACGCTCCCGCAGACCCGGATATGCTTGTTTCAGACGGCGACGTAATTAAAGTGGCAGAGCTTTCGTTTAAATACATGGCGACTCCGGGTCACACAAAAGGCTCCGCGATAATTATCAGCGGCGACTGTATTTTCAGCGGCGACACCATTATGTCCCGCACCTGCGGCAGAACCGACCTTTACGGCGGCTCCACCAAAGAAATTCGCGTGTCCCTTAAAAAGATTGGCGAACTGGAGGGAGATTACAAAATCTATCCCGGTCACGGCCCGGAAACCAACATGGCCGTTGAACGCTACGCCAATCCATATTTGAGAAAAGCAATGGGACTTGGAATATAATTATGATACTTATCATAGATTCCCATCCTTTTCGCTATGAAATGGAAGCTCTCTGCCGGATGTTTCTTCACGGCAGAGAGCTTAAAATAACAGAAGAAGCAGAAATACCGCCGAAAGAGGACTATATTTATACCGCGCTTGAGGGCGATGAAATCACCGTCAAAGCAAAAATCGACGGCAAATATGCCGAAGCAAAGCGCACTGCGGAAAATGACCACGCCCGCAATATGGAACTTGCCGTTTTCGGAGTGCTCACGGAAATTTTGAGCATACGCCCGAAATGGGGCGTGCTCACCGGCATTCGCCCGGTTAAACTGGCAATGCAGCTGCACGATATGGGGCTTTCGGAGGAGGAAATCCGCAAAAAGCTGAAGGAGGAACGCCTTGTTTCCGATGAAAAGCTGGATTTGCTGCTTACCACCATGGAGCATGAGCTTGAAATCCGCGCGTCATCAAGACCGAATTCCGTAAGCCTTTATATTTCCATTCCGTTTTGCCCAAGCCGGTGCTCATACTGCACCTTTACTTCACACAGCGTTGAAAAGGCGGCAAAGCTGATTCCGCAGTATGTGGAGCTGCTCTGCGACGAGCTTAAGGATATTGCTGTGCTCATAGATGAAATCGGGCTGCACCTTGAAACGGTGTATATGGGCGGCGGTACGCCCACGGTGCTCACAGCAAAGCAGCTTGACCGAGTTTTGAGCACGGTGAACGAAAGCTTTGATATGACCGGCGTTCGCGAATTAACCGTTGAAGCGGGAAGACCCGACACCATTACGGCGGAAAAGCTTGCGGTGCTTAAAAAGAACGGCGTTGGAAGAATAAGCATAAATCCGCAGACCATGGATGACGAAGTGCTTGCCGCAATCGGAAGAAAGCATACCGCCGAGGATGTCAAAAATGCATTCGCTTTGGCAAAAACCTTTGGTTTTGACAGCATAAACATGGATTTGATTTCCGGACTGCCCGGCGACAACATGGAAAAATTCCGCAAAACCATTGCGGAGGTAATTGCCATGAATCCGGACAATATTACCCTGCATACCCTTACGGTAAAGCACGGAGCAAACCTTGCGCCCATGGCGCAAAGCGTTTTTGCCGCCACGGCGGACGCCATGAACGAATATGCCTACGACGAATTTGCAAAGGCAGGGTATTTCCCGTACTATCTCTATCGCCAAAAGAGCACGGTGGATAATCTGGAAAACGTGGGATTTTGCAAGCCGGGCAAAGAGGGCATATATAACATATTTATTATGGACGAAACCCACACCATACTTTCCGCCGGAGCGGGCGGCGTTACAAAGATGAAAGCACCCTACGACAAGAAAATCGAGCGCATATTCAACTTCAAATATCCGTATGAATATATCGAGCGCTTTGAGCTTATGAATGAAAGAAAAGAGCAGGTGAGGAACTTTTATGAGAAATATCCGCTTCGGCCGGAAGTATGATATTAATGAAATAAATTATTTTTCCGAGCGCAACGGCGAAAAACTTATTGCCGATTCGGAAAACAGAATGTCATTTGATATTCTCGGTGCGGCGGGCGGAATTATCGACGCGGGCGAAAGCCTTAAAGCGGTGCTGGTTGCGGGGCCTTCCGCTTCGGGCAAAACAACTTTTGCAAAGCGCCTTTGCGAAGTGCTCTGCGCCGCCGGAACTGAAGCAAAGCTTGTTTCTCTTGATGATTTCTATCTTGGGCTGGAATACCTTCCGAAGAACGAGGACGGTACATACGATATGGAAAGCATAAGCGGCTTTGACCTTGCGGGCGCGCATAAATGTTTCGCCGACCTTGCAGAAAACGGCAAAGCGGATTTTCCGGTATTTGATTTTCCCAATCAGCGAAGAAGCAGCGAAACAAACCGCATTTCCCTCGGCAAAAACGGCGTGCTTGTAATCGAGGGCATATATGCGCTTAATCCTCAGCTTACGGAGGGAATACCCGCAAAGGACGTTATGCGGATTTATGTGAGCACGCAGTCGCGCTATGACAGTTACGGCAGAACCGTACTTTCCGCAGGGGAGGTACGGCTTTTGCGCCGTGCTGTGCGCGACGAACTTTTCCGCGGCTGGCCCGCGGAAAAGACTCTTGCCCAATGGAAAAGCGTCCTTAAAGGAGAAGAGACCTACATAAATCCCTATATTCGCACCGCGGATATGCACATAAACACTTCGCTTGCCTATGAACCCGCCGTACTTAAGGCGGCGCTTGCGCCCGCACTTGCGGCAATCACAAAGGAATCGCCGTTTTTCCCGGAAGCGGAAAACCTGATGGATAAACTTTCTTATTTTGACGCAATAAACAGGGATATTGTGCCGAAAGATTCGATTCTTCACGAATTTATAGGCTGAATTTTGGCTTTTGGATTGATTTATCATAAGTTTCGTTATATAATTACAAAGGGAAAATTTGCAGGAAAGGGGTTATACCAATGGCAGATATCAATGAAATAATGAACAATCTTTATTCCGACCTTAAAGCGGTCGGGCAGGAAGTCGGAAGAAGAACCGGCGACGCAGTAGAGCTTTCCCGCCTTAAGCTGGAGCATCTTAAGCTTAAAAACAGAGTAAGGGAAAACTATGAGCGCCTTGGCGAAATCGTCTATGGCGGATATAAGAATAAAGAAGATGTTTCTGATGTGATAGCGGTGCTTTATGAGCAGCTTGACGAGGATTTTGCGAATATCGAGCGCCTTTTTGACGCAATGAATGCCGTAAAAGCCGGTTATGCATCATATGCGGAAGCAAAAGCGGCAGACGAAGACGATGACGCCGACGAGGACTATGAAGCGGAGGATGAACCTGCCGGAGAGGAAAAATCCGCCGACCCCGAAATTGAAAAAGAAATAAACGAAATGATGGACGAGGCAGAGAAAGCCGCAAAGGCCGACGAGGCTTTGGACATTGACGCTGACTGATAAAATTTAGTAAGTAAAAACGGAGGCAGACCAATGCTGACTTATAACCAGGTAAAGGGCTCTGCGGAGTTCATTATGGCGCAGACAAGAGTGCGCCCGAAAATCGCGATAATTCTTGGCACGGGACAAAGTTCAATCGCTTCCGAAATTGAAGGAGCGGTAAGAATTCCGTATAAGAATATTCCGCGCTGGAACGCCACCACGCAAAAAAGCCACGAGGGCGTGCTTATAATCGGCACTCTTAACAGGGTTCCCGTTGCTGTTATGAGCGGAAGGCTGCATTTTTATGAGGGCAATTCCTTTGCGGAGTGCGCTTATCCCATTGCGGTGCTCAAAGCGCTGGGTATTGAAAAAATAATTATGACAAATGCCGCAGGCGGAATAAATACGGAATATAAACCCGGCGACTTCGTAATGATTTCAGACCATATCAAGTTCTTTGACGACAGTCCGCTTCGCGGAGAGGATGCTTCCATTTTCGGAACGGGAAGATTTTTTGATATGAGCGATACATACAGCGAATATCTTCGCAACCGCGTAGCCGGCGAATTTACGGACGAAACCGGCATTGCGCTTAAAAGCGGCGTTTACGCATTTATGCCCGGCCCGCAGTTTGAAACTCCGGCGGAGATAAGGGCGCTGCGCGTTCTCGGCGCTGACCTTGTAGGGATGAGCACCGTTCCGGAAGTCATCATGGCAGCGGCCTGCAATATAAAAGTGCTTGGCATTTCGGTGGTTACCAATATGGCGGCCGGCGTTTTGCAAAGGGCGCTTACCCTTTCGGAAGTGGATGACGTATGCAAGGCGGTTGACGGCGATTTTAAAAAGCTTGTTCGTACCGCAGTAAGAGTTCTTGCGGCGGAATAACCGCCTAATGGATAAAACGGGAGGAAAAAACAATGCTCTTTAAGGATATCACTTATATCGACGAAAATTTTAACGCTGTTGAGCACGCATATGTGGGCACAAAAAACGGAGTAATCGATTATATCTCCACCGAAAAGACAGACTGGGGCTATGGTGAGGTCTATGACGGAAGGGGCAAGGTGCTTATTCCCGGCCTTGTAAATAACCACACCCACGCTGCAATGACGCTTATGCGCGGATACGGCGAAGATCTTCCGCTTCAGCGCTGGCTTGAGGAAAAGATTTTTCCGTTTGAAGCGCAGTGGGACGAAAACAGTATTTACTGGGCGGGAATGCTTGCCATGGCAGAGATGATGGCCTGCGGCACAACTTCCTTTACCGATATGTATTTCTTTGACAAGGTGGCCGCAAAGGTAGTCAAGGAATCCGGAATGAAGAGTAATTTCAGCAATCCGCCGGTGGGCACTGACGGAACGCCCCTTAAAAAAATGGCCTATTTTGCGGAAACCTTTGAGGAGCTCCAGAAATATTGCCGCACAAAAGGCAGATTCATTCACGAGTTCGGGCTTCATGCGGAGTATTCCTCCTGCGAATCATTAGTAAGAGAAACCGCGGCTTTTGCAAAAGAGAACAACCTGCGTATTCATGCCCATATGTCAGAAACAAAGCTTGAGCACGAAGAATGCAAACAGCGCCATGGAATGACTCCGGCACTTTATTTTGAAAAATGCGGACTTTTTGAGAACCCCACCAATGTCGCGCATTGCGTTTGGGTAGAAGATGAGGACATAGAGTGCCTTGCAAGAAACCATGTTACTGTAACCCATTGCCCCTCAAGCAACATGAAGCTCGGTTCGGGCTTCGCTCCGGTCAGAAAAATGCTTGACGCGGGCATAAATGTTGCGCTCGGCACGGATGGCGCTTCCAGCAACAACAACCTCAATATGTTTGAGGAAATGCACCTTGCCGCAATGATTGCCAGAGGTAAATCCGGAAATGCGGGCGAACTTTCTCCCAAAGAGATTTTCAAAATGGCAACTGTAAACGGCGCAATATCTCAGGGAAGGCTTGACACGGGAGTCATTAAAAAGGGCAACAGAGCAGACCTTGCCGTTGTTGATTTTAACCGCCCGCACCTTGTTCCGTGCCATGACGTGTTGGCAAACCTTGTTTTTTCCGCCCAGGGCAGCGACGTTGTGCTCACCATGGTTGACGGCGATGTAATTTACCGCGACGGTAAGTACAAGACCGTTGACATTAACAAGGTGTATGACAAGATAAGCTATTATCTTCCGAAAATTCTTGAAAAAATCTAACGGCTGACAAAAATCTTTTCCGTGACCGGAAAGTTTGGCTTTCCGGTCACGGTTTTTGAAGCGCGGAGGGCTTTAATGAGCAGAAAAAAACAAAACTTCCTCCAGGGGGCGCTGATTCTCAGCGCTGCGGCAATTATAGTCAAAATCATCGGCGCGGTTTATAAAATTCCGCTTATGAATATTTTCGGCGGCGAGGGATTCGGCTATTATAACACAGCTTATCAGATATTTACGCCTCTTTATACCATCGCCACCGCCGGAATTCCCATAGCTGTTGCCCGAATGGTTTCGGAATGTGTAACAATGGGAAGATATCGGGACGTGCGGCGCATTTTCCAAATTTCCATGACCTGCTTTGTGGTTACGGGAACCGTGGGAAGCGTTATTATGCTTTTCGGAAGCAAATTCCTTGCCGGAACGGTCTGCCACAATCCGGGGGCGTTTCTTTCCGTAATAATGCTTTCTCCGGCAGTTTTTTTTCTTTGTATGACAAGCGCATACCGCGGGTACTACCAGGGTCTTCGCAATATGTATCCCACGGCAATATCTCAGGTTATTGAGGCGGTCGTAAAGGTCGGAGTCGGGCTTAGCATAACGCTTCTTGTATATAACTGGGGCATAAAGGTTTATGAGGAAAAAGGCAGCTTTTACGGCATTGACCTTGGAATTTCAACAGAGAATCTTACCGCACAGAGCGCCGTTGCGCCCATTGCGGCGGCAGCCGCCATCTGCGGAGTTATGATTTCCACTATGGTGGGCATGCTTTATATGATGCTGCACTATCGCCTTAAAGGCGACGGCATTACCCAATCGGAGCTTATGGATGCGCCGGAGGCAACACCAAAGAAGAAGTTGCTTAAAACGCTTATCAACATCTCAATTCCCATTTGCCTTGCGACCCTTTCCACCAATATTACAAATTTAATTGACCTTGTGTCCATTATAAACCGCATTGAATACGCGCTGCGCCTTGACCACACGACGGTTATGGCGATGTATGAAGGGCTTTTGCCTGCCGGGCTTGACGCCGAAGGCATTCCCAACTATCTTTACGGAGTTTATTCGGGAATGCCGGTGACGCTGTTTAACCTTGTGCCGACTATTGCCATGACCTTCGGAACTGCGGCATTGCCAAATGTTGCGGTTGCCTGGACATCACACAACCGCCACAAAATTAAGTATTCCATAGATACGGTGCTGCGCCTTACAACTCTTGTGGCGGTTCCGGCGGGCTTTGGCCTTTCGGTTTTGGCAAAGCCGATTCTCACCATGCTTTATCCAAAGCGTCTTACAGAAGTTGAAATTGCGGCGCCTTTGCTTGAGGTAATGGGAATAACCGTAATCTTTGTGTGCGTATGCGCATCATGCCACAGCGTTTTGCAGGGCATAGGAAAAGAGCGGCTTCCTCTGTTCTTTATGTTGGGCGGCGCTTGTGTAAAGCTGATAATGAACTTTATATTTGTGGCAGTGCCCTCTCTTAATATAAAAGCGGCGCCATACGGCTCTTTGGTGTGCTATATTATCATAATGATTGCGGATATCTGGGCAATAAACCATTTTGGCGGAATAAGAATCAATATTTACGCCATATTTATAAAGACGGTATTTGCCGGCGGACTTTGCGCCTTGGGAGCAAAGCTGACCTATGCGGGAGCGCAGCTTTTCGGCCTTTCTTCCAATGTGTCGACTGTTGCAGCAATACTGGTTGCGGTAATTGTTTATGTTTTTGCGGTGCTTATGACAAAAGCAATTACAAAAAAAGATTTTTTAATGCTTCCAAAAGGCGAAAAAATCGCAGAAATACTTGAAAAATTACACTTATTACGATAAAATAATAAGGAGGCCGTTTTTTATGCAGGCTGGTTTTGGCAAAAAGGATAAATATACGGTAGACGACCTTGTTGAAATCATGTCGATGCTAAGAAGTGAAAACGGTTGCCCCTGGGACAGGGAACAAACCCACGCTTCAATCCGAAAGAATTTTATTGAGGAAACCTATGAGGCGGTGGAAGCCATTGATGAGGATAATCCCGATAAGCTTAAGGAAGAGCTGGGGGACGTTCTTCTTCAGGTTGTTTTCCATGCACAGATGGAAAAAGAAAAAGGAAACTTTGATTTCAATGACGTCTGCGACGGCATCTGCAAAAAGCTTATTGTGCGGCATCCGCATGTTTTCGGAAACGAAAAGGCAGACTCCGCCGAAAAGGTGCTTGACAGATGGGAAGAAATCAAAAACGAAACCAAAGAACAGACCGGCGGAGCAACACTGGACGCTGTGCCAAAACAGCTTCCGGCGCTTATGCGCTGTGCAAAACTGCAGCACAGGGCGGAAAAAGCAGGCGGCTTTTCTCATAGCTTGGTGTGGTCTTTAGGAAAACTGGACGAAGAGGTTGCGGAACTTAAAGAAGCGGTGCGTTCAAATGATATTGCAAAATGCTGCAAAGAAATGGGCGATGTGCTGTTTTCTGCGGTAAATACTGCAAGAACCCTAGATATTGAACCGGAAGAGTGTCTTACGGCAGCTTCCGAAAAATTTATCAAACGCTTTAAAAAGGCAGAGGACCTTGCCGAACAGTCAGGAAAAAAACTCTCTGAAATAAAAGGAGAGGAACTCAATTCCCTTTGGCTGGAAGCCAAAAACATATAATAAAGTTAAAAAGCGGCAAAGCCGCAGAATTACAAAACGGAGGTATTTTTAAAATGACCAAATCTGATCTTATCGCAGCAGTAGCAACCAAAGTAGGTTCTTCTAAAAAGGACAGCGAAAAAGCAGTTAACGCTGTTATCGAATCCATCACCGAGGCTCTTGCCAACGGCGAATCCGTACAGCTTGTCGGCTTTGGCACCTTTGAAGTTAAAGACCGCGCTGCAAGAAAAGGCGTTAACCCCAGAACCAAAGAGGAAATCACCATCGAAGCTTCCAAGCTTCCGTCCTTCAAAGCGGGCAAAGCTCTTAAAGAAGCTGTTTCCAAATAATCATTCAGTGATTTTTCCCCTGCCGGTTTTGGCGGGGGATTTTTAATGCCTCCGCATTAAGAAAGGAAAAAATATGCGTCTGGATAAATATCTGAAAGTAACGCGCCTTATTAAACGCCGTACCATTGCAAATGAAGCATGCGACGCGGGAAGAGTGCTTGTCAACGGAAAGCCTGCAAGGGCCTCTTATGAAGTTAAGGAGGACGACGTGATTGAAATTCAGCTTGGGCAGCGCCCGCTGAAAGTGCAGGTTGTTTCCGTCACGGAATCCCCGCGCAAGGAAGAGGCTGCGCAGAACTACAAGGTGATAGAATGAAAGCAAAAGGACGGCATTAAAATGCTGTCCTTTTACATATGCACATATAGAAAGCCCGGATAGGATATGCTACAATAATTATATAAACGGATGCTGCTTAAGACGGCAAAAATTAAGAAAGAGAAGATCGCTTTATGAATTTTATTGAAAGCGATGAAGAAAGGAAAAGGAGATTTTTATGGAGACGACTACAACCCAATCCAAAGCGAATACTTGGATGAGAAAACGCGAGCAAGAATTTATCGCTCGTGGCTGGAAAGTGAGTTACGGGACGGGGAGCGGCGTAATTATATCTCCAAAGCTTTGCGAAAAACTAAAACAGGCGGAGGAAAAGAAGCGGAAAAGCAAAAGTGATGAGGAAAAAGAGCGGTAAGCACCGATTCTGTTGCTTGATAAACCCATTGGGGGATGCTACAATATATTTAACCAAAAGGTTAAATGAAAGGGCGGCGAAGCAGTGAGCATACAAAATACGATGAAAACGCTTGCCGACCCGACGCGCCGAGCCGTGCTAAACCTGCTGAAAAGCGGCGCGCTTTCTGCGGGGGACATAGCGGGTCATTTCGATATGAGTATGGCGGCGGTGTCGAAGCACCTTTCCGTGCTCAAAGAGGCGGATTTGGTGCGCATACGGCGCGACGGAAAGTATATTTATTATGAGCTGAACGCTTCGGTGCTTGATGAGGCACTGCTTTGGCTGAAAGACTTGAGAGGAGAATGAGCATGAAAAAGCTTTATGCGGCAATGGCTGCGCTTGCGGCAATTTCGGTGGTGGGTACCGCGGTGCTCATAGTCTTTATGCCGGATACCGTTCCGGCGCACTACAACTTTGCGGGAGAAATCGATCGCTGGGGTAGCAAATACGAGAACTTTGCTTTTCCGGCAATAGCTGTGCTCATTGGGGCGCTGATAATGTTTTTGGCGAAGAATCCGAATGATGCGGTGCCGAAAAAGGCGCTGCTTTGGACAGGAATATGCTCGCTTTTGCTGATTGATGTTACGGGATTCTATTTCATGCTCAAAGGTTTTTCTGCTGCGCAGGAAACGAGCACGAATGTGGCTGATAACGTAATAAAGCTCACGAACATCGGAGTCGGAACGATGTTCATCATCCTTGGCAACCTTATGCCTAAGGTGAAACGCAACGGACTTTTCGGGCTGCGAACGAGCTGGAGCATGGAGAATGACGAAATCTGGAACAGAAGCCAGCGCTTCGGCGGAAAGGCAGCTGTTATATGCGGATTTGCGACGGTGCTCATGACGGTGCTCGTGCTGTGGGAGTGGTGCATTGCGGTGCTCATGGTGTTTATAATGGCTTTTGTGGCGGCAAGTGTCACCGCTTCGCGCAAATACTATAACGAGTACATGGAGAAGAACAAGAACATATAATATATTTACAATTATATATAAAAAGTGCGCCGCTATGCTGCGGTAGTGCTCGAAGTCCTTGCGGTAGTCGGATTCGTCGCTCTGCATCCGGCGGTCGCCGTACTGGAGCATAACGGAGCGGGCGTTCATCTCATAGAGAGAGGCGAAAGCCTTGTAGTAATCTTCGGCGTCAAGCAGAGCGCCCTTTGCACTGTCCCACCAGTATATGACGGGCTCGCGGTAGTAGTTAAGCTGGTCGGCAAGTCCGGCGAAAAAGCCGCCTGCCTTGATGTATTCCTGTTTGTTAATTACAAAGCTGCTCATTGAAAAAATCCTCCCGGTTATATATTGACTTTGCCTTTCGGCGGGTTTATAATTTAGGCGACTGGACGGCGGCAAGACCGCCCAGCCGAAGAACTTGTTATGCTTTGTGGGCGGCAAGTTCTTTTTTTATGCGCCTTTACTCATAAGGCGTTCGATTTTGGCTTCTGCTTAGTCAAGAGTTTTGCTTGCTTTGAGTATTTCAAGCACCATTTGCAGCAGCTTCACGAACTGGAAATCGGTCATTTCGTCCATGCGGTCTCCTTTCCGGCTCTTGCCAGCCTATGTATGGCGGTTTCCCGCGACGCCTCGCGGCGTTTCGGCTTGTCACCGGCAAGCCATCATCAGGCGGGGTCAAGCAAGTCGGCAGTGCCAGCTTGTTATACTGCCCGCTGCTGCTTTATTTGCTTTCTTAAATGCTTTATGTATTGCTTCGTCTTTGGATGCGGCAGATACTGCGAAAGACTGATGTATTCCTGTTTGTTGATTACAAAACTGCTCATTGAAAAAATCCTCCCGGTTATATATTGACTTTGCCTTTCGGCGGGTTTATAATTTAGGCGACTGGACGGCGGCAAGACCGCCCAGTCGAAGAACTCGTTTAACTTTGAGTGTGGCGGGTTCTTTTTTTTATGCGCCTTTACTCATAAGGCGTTCGATTTTGGCTTCTGCTTCGTCAAGAGTTTTGCTTGCTTTGAGTATTTCAAGCACCATTTGTAGCAGCTTCACGAACTGGAAATCGGTCATTTCGTCCATGTTGTCTCCTTTCCGGCTCTTGCCAGCCTATGTAGGGCGGTTTCCCGCGATGGCGAAAAATTTTTACTGTTTGCCATTAACAAAAACTACTGCGAAGAATCGGCAGCAAAATTCAGAGGAAAAAAATCAGGCAGAGATAATTTCGCAAAAGTTTTTGGAAATTTTAAAACACCCGGAACGGTGTATTGAAAAGCTTGAAGAAAAATTGTAAAATAGGAAATACAGGTTGATGATTTTTTGCAGAAAACACCCGGATAAGTGGCACCGAAAAAACCTAAAACACCCGGTTTGGTGTGTGAAATAGTTTGCGGCAAAAAAATATCGAAAAAATCTGAAAAATATGCGGAAAAACGCTTGACAAAGCGTGTTTGTTTATATATAATAATAGTTGCGTGACTGCACAGGCGGATGCTTCGGCATATCCCCGGAGCGTCCGCAAGATATGCGTTGAAGCGGGAGGTTGCTGTCTGTGTGACAGGTAATTTCCGCCGAGTATGTCCGATTTTAAACCGGGCGACAAGAAATACTGCACACCCGTGTGTGCCGTTTCAGTGATGAGCTGTTTCGGCAGGGTCTTGTTGTTAAAGCACTGCTGCGCTTTATTGCGTTGCCGTGCGTGTCCGGAGATACCTCTGCGCTGTTTGCCTTATATATTATAAGGAAGCTTCGGCAGAAGGGTTTCCGTTTTTTAATGATGAGACGAGAAACACGCGGAAGCGTTGTGTTTCACAGAGTCGCACCCCATTGCGAGTCATTGGGAATCAAACAAGGAGGCGATTTTAGTGGCAGTCAAAGAAAAAATCAGGATCAGACTCAAAAGCTATGATCACCAGCTCGTAGACCAGGCAGCAGAGAAGATTGTTGAAACCGCAAAGCGCACCGGCGCCCGCGTTTCCGGTCCTATTCCGCTCCCTACAGAGAAAGAGATCGTAACTATCCTGCGCGCCGTCCACAAAGACAAGGACAGCCGTGAACAGTTTGAGCTTCGTACCCACAAAAGACTCATAGACATTCTGAGACCTTCCAACAAAACTGTTGAAGCTCTCACCGGTCTTGAGCTTCCTGCCGGCGTTGAAATCGAAATCAAGTTCTGATTGAACAAGAAAGACGAAGACGACAAACAGCAGGTCATGTCGGCAAAAGCCGACCAATAACCGAAGGAGGCAGAAAAAATGAAAAAAGCAATCGTGGGCAAAAAGCTTGGTATGACCCAGCTTTTTGACAAGGCGGGAAAAGTAATTCCCGTAACGGTCGTAGAGGCCGGCCCCTGCGTCGTTGTTCAGAAGAAAACTGTTGACAACGACGGTTATGAATCCGTTCAGCTCGGATACGGCGAGGTAACCGAAAAACACCTCACCAAAGCACTTAAAGGACATTTCGAAAAAGCGGATGTCGCCGCGAAGAAGTATCTCCGCGAGTTCAGACTTGATGATTGCTCCATTCTCAACGTTGGCGACATCGTAAAAGCAGACGCTTTTGAAGTCGGCGAAAAGGTTGACGTTGTTGCAAAGAGCAAAGGTCACGGTTATGCAGGCACCATCAAACGCTATGGTTTCGGCCGTCTGCGTGAAACTCACGGTTCCGGTCCCGTAGGACGCCACATCGGTTCTCTGGGCGCTTGTTCCGACCCTTCCAGAGTTATGAAGGGCAAGAAGCTTCCCGGACACATGGGCGTTGTACGTACCACCGTTCAGAACCTTGAAGTTGTCAAGATTGACCCCGAAAACAACCTCATCGCCATCAAGGGTGCCATTCCCGGCCCCAAAGGTGCAATCGTAAGCGTTATGGCTGCTGTTAAGAAGCAGAAAGTCAAGAACACTACTGCACAGACCATCAGCAAGAACCCGCAGAAAGCATCTGCACGTAAATGATAAAGGAGGAAAAGACACATGTTGGATCTTAAAGTTTTGAACATGAACGGCGAAGAAGTCGGTACTCTTTCCCTCTCTGAAGCCGTTTTCGGCGTTGAGCCGAACACTGTTGCCATGCACGCTGCAGTAATCAACCATCTTGCAAATCGTCGTCACGGTACTCAGTCCACCAAGACCAGAACCGAAGTTTCCGGCGGCGGACGCAAGCCTTGGAAACAGAAGGGCACCGGCCACGCACGTCAGGGCTCTATCAGAGCTCCGCAGTGGACTCACGGCGGCGTAGCACTTGGCCCCAAGCCCCGCAAGTATCGCTTCACCCTCAACAAGAAGGTTCGCCGCGCAGCACTTCTTTCCGCACTCAGCTGCAAAGTTGCCGCAGGCGAAATGATCGTTCTCGATTCTCTTGAGCTTGCAGAAATCAAGACCAAAGCAATGGTCAAGGTTCTTGCAAACGTAAAAGCAGACGGCAAAACCCTTATCGTTATGCCCTCCGTCAATGAGAACGTTATCAGAAGCGCACACAACATTCCCGGCGTAAAAACCGCTCTTACCAATACGTTGAACGTATATGACATCCTCAACCATGACTACTTTGTAGTTACCAAAGAGGCTGTTGAGAAAATCGAGGAGGTGTATTCCAAATGATGAAAACCGCACAGGACATCATCATCGCTCCGGTTATCACCGAAGCTTCCATGGCAGCTATTGCTCAGAAAAAATACACTTTCCGTGTTATGAAAAAAGTTAACAAGCAGGAAATTGCCGCTGCAGTCGAAGAGCTTTTCGGCGTAAAAGTCGCAAAGGTAAACACCATCAACGTCCGCGGACGTTCCAAGAGAATGGGTCTTCACTCCGGCAAAACTGCTGACTGGAAGAAAGCGATCGTAACCCTTAAGGCAGATTCCAAGGGCATCGAGTTCTTCGAGAGTATGCTGTAAGGAGGACGAAATAGATGGCTATTAAGTTCTATAACCCCACTACTCCCGGTCGTCGCGATATGTCCACCATTGATTATTCTGGACTGTCTAAGGTAGCCCCGGAACGCAGCCTTCTGGAACCCATGAAGAAGCATTCCGGTCGTAACTCCTACGGCCGCATCACCGTCCGTCATCGCGGCGGCGGCAACAGAACCAAATATCGTGTAATCGATTTCAAACGCGGTAAAGTCGGCGTTTCTGCTGAGGTTAAATCCATCGAGTACGACCCCAACCGTTCCGCCCATATCGCCCTTGTTCAGTATGAAGACGGCGAGAAGAGATATATTGTTGCTCCTTACGGACTTAAAGTCGGCGACAAGGTTGTTTCCGGTCCGGAAGCAGACATCATCGCAGGCAACGCTCTTCCCCTTGCCAACATCCCCGTTGGTACCTTCATCCACAACATTGAGCTTTACCCCGGAAAAGGCGCACAGCTTGCACGTTCCGCAGGCGTCATGGCACAGCTTATGGCAAAAGAGAACAAGTATGCGCTTATCCGTCTTCCCAGCGGCGAGCTTCGTAACATTCCCAGCGAATGCTACGCAGTTGTCGGTCAGGTAAGCAACATCGACCATGCTAACGTAAGCTACGGCAAAGCAGGTCGTGTTCGCCACATGGGTTGGAGACCTACCGTCCGCGGTTCCGTTATGAACCCCTGTGACCATCCTCACGGCGGTGGTGAAGGCAAATCTCCTATCGGTCGTCCGGGTCCTGTAACCCCTTGGGGCAAACCTGCTCTTGGTTATAAGACCAGAAACAAACATCAGCGTTCCGATAAGTTTATCGTAAGACGCCGCAACGGCAAATAATCTGGAAGGAGGCAAACAGGAACAATGAGTAGAAGTATAAAAAAAGGACCTTTCGTACAGCCCGTTCTTCTTGCAAGAGTTCGTGAGATGAACAAAGCCGGAGAAAAGAGAGTTCTTAAAACCTGGAGCCGTTCGTCCACGATTTTCCCTGATTTCGTGGGACACACCTTTGCGGTGCACGACGGACGCAAGCATGTTCCGGTATATGTAACTGAGGATATGGTCGGACACAAACTCGGTGAGTTTGCACCTACCAGAACCTTCAGAGGACACGCCGGTTCTAAGAAAACTAACAACGGTAAATAAGGCCGAGAGGAGGATTTCAAATGGAAGCAAGGGCTTATTTGAGATATGCCCGCATCTCGCCGCGTAAAGTACAGATCGTTCTTGATCAGA
This sequence comes from Oscillospiraceae bacterium, assembly GCA_004556975.1. Taxonomy (GTDB): domain Bacteria; phylum Bacillota; class Clostridia; order Oscillospirales; family Ruminococcaceae; genus UMGS1668. The sequence goes on from SFFD01000006.1 coordinate 29,080, forward strand.
TCAGAAACAAACCTGTCGATTACGCAATGGCAGTGCTTAAAAACACCCCTAAAGCGGCCTGTGAGCCGCTTGAGAAGCTCCTGAAATCGGCTATCGCCAACGGAGAGAACAATCACGGCATGAGCAAAGACGCAATGTACGTCTCTGAATGCTTTGTAACTCCCGGCCCGACGATGAAACGAATTCAGCCCAAGGATCACGGAAAAGCATATCGTATTCTTAAGAGATCTTCTCACATCACCATGGTTCTTAAAGAGAAAGACTAATCGGAGGAGGTAAACAATGGGACAAAAGGTTAATCCCCACGGCTTCAGAGTGGGCGTAATAAAAGATTGGGATTCCCGCTGGTTTGCCAAGGACGAAGTCTTCGGCGATATCCTTGTGGAAGATTACAATCTTCGTAAATTCCTTAAACAGAAACTTTACGCAGCCGGCGTACCGAAAATTGAAATTGAACGCACCGGCGACAACAAGGTGAGAATCCACATTCACTGCGCAAAACCCGGTATGGTCATTGGCCGTCAGGGCGCAGAGATTGAAAAACTTCGCGCAGAGTGCGAAGAACTGCTCAATAAGGGCAAAGAAGAAAAAGTTCAGGTTTTCCTCAACATTGTTGAAGTTAAACAGCCTGACAAGAACGCACAGCTTGTTGCAGAGAATATTGCTGCACAGCTCGAGCGCAGAATCTCTTTCCGCCGTGCAATGAAACAGGCTATCGGCCGTTCCATGAAGCTTGGCGTAAGAGGTATCAAAACCAAATGCTCCGGTCGTCTCGGCGGCGCCGAAATCGCCAGAGTTGAAGAATATCACGAGGGTACTATTCCGCTGCAGACCATCCGTGCCGACATCGACTACGGTTTTGCAGAAGCTGCCACCACTTATGGCCGCATCGGCGTAAAGGTCTGGATTTACAACGGCGACGTTCTTACCGACGTTAAAAAACAGCCCTCCCGCAAGGAAGGAGGAAGAAAATAATGCTTCTTCCGAAGAGAGTTAAATACCGTCGTGTCCAGAGAGGACGCATGAAGGGTACCGCACATAGAGGTAACTTCGTTTCCAACGGCGAATACGGCCTTATGGCTCTTGAACCCTGCTGGCTGAAAGCCAACCAGATCGAGGCAGCACGTATCGCAATGACCCGTTACATCAAACGTGGCGGTCAGGTATGGATTAAAGTATTCCCGGACAAACCTGTAACTCAGAAACCCGCCGAGACCCGTATGGGCTCCGGTAAAGGTGCTCCTGAATATTGGGCAGCCGTTGTTAAACCCGGCCGCGTAATGTTCGAAATCGCAGGCATTCCGGAAGATGTAGCAAAGGAAGCTATGCGTCTTGCTGCGCACAAGCTGCCTATCAAATGTAAATTCGTTAAAAGGGAAGAAAAGGGGGTTGACGAGCAATGAAAGCAGCAGAAGTTCGCGCCATGAATAAAGCGGATCTCGAGAAAAAACTTTCTGAGCTCAAAGCCGAGCTTTTCAACCTGAGATTCCAGCACGCCATCAACCAGCTTGACAATCCGATCCGTCTTAACGAAGTCAAAAAAGACATCGCAAGAGTTAAGACCGTCCTTCGTGAGCTTGAGCTGAAGGCAGAGCAGTAATTGAAGGGAGGATAAAGCTGTGAACGAAGAAAGAAATCTTAGAAAAACCAGAGTCGGTATCGTAGTAAGCGACAAGATGGACAAAACCGTCGTCGTTAAAGTCGAAGACCGTGTTCAGCACCCCCTTTACAAGAAAATTATTAAGAGAACCGTAAGATTCAAAGCGCATGACGAGAATAACGAGTGCGGAATCGGCGATCGCGTAGAGATCATGGAAACCAGACCTCTGTCTAAAGACAAACACTGGAGAGTTTCCGAGATTATCGAGAAGGCCAAATAATAAGAGTCGGACGGAAAGGAGGAACTATCTGTGATACAGATGCAATCTCATCTGAAGGCAGCTGATAACACCGGTGCAAAAGAGCTTATGTGCATTCGTGTTCTCGGCGGTACCAGAAGAAAATATGCTAACATCGGCGACGTTGTAGTAGCCAGTGTTAAGAAAGCGGCACCGGGCGGCATGGTCAAAAAAGGCGAAGTCGTTAAAGCCGTTATCGTCCGCTCGGCCAAAGGTCTCCGTCGTGATGACGGCAGCTACATCCGTTTTGATGAAAACGCTGCAGTTATTATCAAGGAAGACAAAAACCCGCGTGGAACCCGTATCTTTGGACCGGTAGCCCGTGAGCTCCGCGACAAAGATTATCTCAAAATCCTGAGCCTTGCGCCTGAAGTTCTTTAAGGAGGAAAAATGATGAATAAAGTTCATGTAAAAACCGGCGACAAAGTCATCATCCTCTCCGGCAGAGATAAAGGCAAAGAGGGTAAGGTCCTTGAAGTCAGCCCTTCCGAAGGCAAAGTCATCGTTGAAGGCTGCAACATTGCCACCAAACATGCAAAACCCAGAAAGATGGGCGAGCAGGGTGGACTTCTCAAGGTTGAAACCGCCATCTATGCCAGCAAAGTGATGCTTGTCTGCCCTAAATGCGGCAAACCCACCAGACTGGCCCACAAGGTTCTTGCAGACGGCAGCAAAAAGCGCCTTTGCAAAGCCTGCGGCGCGACTTTTTGAGTGAGGAGGAAAAAACATGACCAGATTAAGTGAATACTACAAAAGTGATGTAGCACCTGCTCTTATGAAAGAATTCAATTATAAGAGCGTCATGCAGATCCCGAAGCTCGATAAGATCGTTGTCAACGTCGGCGCAGGAGACTGCAAAGATAACAGTAAAGCAATGGACGCAATCCTTGCTGACCTTGGCACCATTACCGGTCAGAAGGCCGTCACCTGCAAGGCTAAAAAATCCGTTGCAAACTTCAAACTTCGTGAAGGCATGGTCATCGGCGCGAAAGTAACTCTTCGCGGCGCAAAGATGTATGAATTCATGGACAGACTTTTCAACATCGCTCTTCCGCGTGTTAGAGACTTCCGTGGAATCAATCCCAACGCCTTTGACGGACGCGGCAACTATAGCCTTGGTCTTAAAGAACAGCTGATCTTCCCGGAGATTGACTATGATAAGATCGACAAAGTCCGCGGTATGGACATCTGCTTCGTAACTACGGCGCAGACCGATGAAGAAGCCCGCGAGCTGCTCAAACTTATGGGCGCTCCGTTTGAAAAGTAAGATAGGAGGATTTAATCAATGGCAAAAACGTCAATGAAGGTCAAGCAGAAAGCAGAGCCGAAGTTCTCTACCAGAGCTTATACTCGTTGCAAAATCTGTGGCAGACCCCACGCCTATCTTCGCAAATTCGGCATCTGCCGTATCTGCTTCAGGGAACTTGCTTATAAAGGCGAGATTCCTGGCGTGAAGAAGGCAAGCTGGTAATTAAGAGAACAAAGGAGGTTTGAGGAATGCATATCACCGATACAGTCGCTGACTTGCTGACCCGCATCAGAAACGCGAATTCCGCAAAGCACGATACGGTAGACGTTCCCGCGTCCAACATGAAAAAAGCGATAACCCAGATCCTTCTTGATGAGGGTTATATCAAAGGATATCAGGTTATCGAGGACGGAAAGCAGGGAATGCTCCATATCACGCTTAAATACGGCGCAAATAAAACCCCGGTGATCACAGGCCTTCGCAGGGTTTCCAAACCCGGCCTGCGCATCTACACAAACGTTGAGGAAATGCCCAAAGTTCTTAAAGGCCTTGGTATTGCCATTCTTTCCACCAATAAGGGAATCATGACTGACAAACAGGCACGCAAAGAGAACGTAGGCGGCGAAGTCCTTGCGTTCATTTGGTAAAAAGGAGGGAAACTGAATGTCTCGTATCGGTAAAAAACCGATTGCTATACCGGCAGGCGTTGAAGTCAAGGTTGACGGAAACGTTGTTACGGTAAAGGGCGGCAATGTCACCCTTGAACAGAGCTTTCGTCCGGAGATAAAAATCGAGGTCGAAAACGGCGAGATCATCGTGTCCCGCCCGGATGATACTAAAGAAATGAGAAGCCTTCACGGTCTTACCAGAACCCTTGTTTCCAACATGGTTACCGGCGTTCACACCGGTTTTTCCAAAGAGCTGGAAATCAACGGCGTTGGTTATAAGGCTGCGAAAGATGGCAAAAATCTTGTTATGAACCTTGGTTATTCCCATCAGGTAATTGTTCCTGAACCGGAAGGCATGACCATTGAGGTTCCTGCGCCCACCAAGATCATCGTTAAAGGCCCCGACAAACAGAAGGTCGGCCAGCTTGCAGCGGAGATCCGTGAGAAACGCCCGCCGGAACCCTATAAGGGCAAAGGCATCAAATATGTCGGTGAGACCATAATCCGCAAGGAAGGCAAAGCCGGCAAAGGTAAAAAATAAGAAGGAGTGAAAAAACATGGTATCTAAAGCTGATAAAAATGCGGCCCGTGTTAAAAGACACTTCCGTGTTCGTAATAAAATCAGCGGAACCCCTGAGCGCCCGCGTCTTAATGTTTTCCGCTCCGCTAAACACATCTATGCACAGATTATCGATGATATAAACGGAGTTACCCTTGTTGCCGCTTCTTCCACCGAAAAGTCTTTTGAGAATTACGGCGGAAACAAAGAAGCTGCTAAAGCGATTGGCAAACTTATAGCAGAGAGAGCCATCGAAAAGGGCATTACCACTGTTGTTTTTGACCGCAGCGGTTATCTCTATCACGGACGTGTCAAAGAACTTGCTGAAGGAGCCCGCGAGGGTGGACTTCAATTCTGATAAGGAGGGATACAGTTGGCTTTAATCGACGCTTCTAAACTTGATCTTGCAGAAAAAGTTGTAGCTATCAACCGCGTATCCAAAACCGTCAAAGGCGGACGCATCATGAAGTTCAGCGCCCTTGTAGTTGTTGGCGACCAGAACGGCACCATCGGCTTCGGCATTGGTAAATCCTCTGAAGTTCCTGACGCAATCCGCAAAGGTATTGAAGACGCAAAGAAAAATCTTCACCACATCACCCTTAGAGGAACCACCATTCCTCACGAGGTTGTAGGTAAATTCGGAGCAGGCGAAGTTCTTATGAAACCGGCTCCCAAAGGTACCGGCGTTATCGCTGGCGGTGCTGTTCGTGACGTTATGGAAGTCGCCGGCATCCGCGATGTTCGTACTAAATGCATCAGATCCAACAATCCTTGCAACGTTGTTTCTGCCACCATGCAGGGTCTGCTTTCTCTTCGCGATGCGGAGCAGGTTGCAGCAATGCGCGGCAAAACCGTTGAGGAAATCCTGGGCTAAGGAGGAAATAGAATATGGCACAGCTTAAAATTAAACTGACCAAGGGCTTCATCCACAAAAAAGATGACCAGATTGCTACCGCTATTTCCCTTGGCCTTCGCAAGATCGGTGCGGAAACCATCCAGCCCGACAATGCAGCTACCCGCGGCAAAATCGCAAAGATAGCTCATATGGTCGAGGTTACCGAAATATAAACAAGGAGGAGCACCCAATATGAAACTTTATGAACTTGCTCCGGCACCCGGCGCCAACGTCGACGTTTATCGTAAGGGCAGAGGCCACGGTTCCGGTAACGGCAAAACTTCCGGTAAAGGTCATAAGGGCCAGAAAGCTCGCTCCGGCGGTTCCATCCGTCCCGGATTCGAAGGCGGCCAGATGCCTCTCCAGAGACAGATCCCGAAACGCGGATTTGTTAACATTTTTGCCACGAAATATGCAGTCATCAATGTAGAAGACCTTGAGGTCTTTGAAGACGGTGCTGTTGTTGACGAACAGGCCATTGTTGAAGCAGGTCTGCTCAAAAAGACTCTTGACGGAGTCAAAGTTCTCGGCAGAGGCGAGCTTACTAAAAAGCTTACCGTTAATGTAGCCGCTTTCTCTGAGTCTGCTAAGCAGAAAATCGAGGAGGTCGGCGGAAAGGCCGAGGTGAAGTAAGGATGTTTAGTGTCTTCAAAAATGCGTGGAAGATAGAAGATCTAAGAGAAAAAATTCTCTACACCCTGCTTATCATCGTTATTTTCCGTATTGGTTCAGCGATTCCGGTTCCGTTCCTTGATACGAGCGCCCTTGCCGCTCTTATGAACGCAAACTCCGGTAACCTTATCGGTTATCTGAATATGCTTACCGGTGGCGTTCTTTCTCAGGCAACCATCTTCTCGCTTTCCATTTCTCCATACATTACGGCTTCAATAGTCATTCAGCTTCTTGCCGTTGTAATTCCGGCACTTGAGAGAATGTCTAAAGAGGGTCCCGAAGGCAGAAAGAAACTCAATAAGATTACCAGATACACCACCGTGGGTCTTGGTCTTATTCAGGCTTATGCCTATTATGTAACCCTTAAAAGCTATAATGCAATCGAAAAATTCGATAATAAGTGGGAAAACGCTCTTGTAGTAGTAACCATCCTCTTCATGTTTACTGCCGGTGCCATGCTTACCATGTGGCTTGGCGAAAGAATTGATGAAAAAGGTATCGGAAACGGCATTTCCATGCTGCTCTTTGCAGGTATTGTTTCCGGCGGCCCCAGACTTGTAAGCACTCTTTGGGCATACCTTACCGCAGGCGAAATGAAGTATTATTTCTTCGTTCCCGCACTTGTAATCATCTTCCTTCTCCTTATTGCCTTTATCGTTCTTATGAACGAGGCAGAACGCCGCATTCCCGTTCAGTACGCAAAGCGTGTTGTCGGACGCAAGCAGTATGGCGGTCAGTCCAGCCACATTCCGATTAAAGTTGCAATGGCAGGCGTTCTTCCGATAATCTTCGCAAGTTCGCTTCTTGCAATTCCTGCAACCATAAAAGCTTTCGTGAATGTAAAAGAGGGCAGCTTCTGGGCCGGATTCTTCAATCTGTTTGAATCCACTTCATGGTTCTACTCTGTTCTTTACTTCATTCTTATCGTTGCATTCAGCTATTTCTATATAGCGATTCAGTATAATCCCGTTGAAATGGCAAATAACCTTCAAAAGAACAACGGCGCCATTCCCGGTATTCGTCCCGGTCGTCCGACCAGCGACTTTATCAGCAGAGTAATCGGCAAGATTACCTTTATCGGCGCGCTGTTCCTTGGCGTAATCGCCCTTCTTCCCAACATTCTCGGTGCAATCTCCGGCATTGGCAATGTAGGTATCGGCGGAACCACTATCATCATCGTCGTAAGCGTTGCGCTTGAGACTGCAAGATCTCTTGAATCTCAGATGATGATGCGCCATTACAAAGGATTTCTTGACTAATTAGGGAGGTACCGTCCATGAATCTTGTTCTTCTCGGAGCTCCGGGCGCCGGTAAAGGCACCCAGGCGGAGATTCTTAAAGAAAAGCTTGCTATTCCCACCATCAGCACCGGCAACATTCTGCGCGAGGCTGTTAAAAATGGCACAAAGCTTGGTCTTGAAGCAAAAGAATACATGGAATCCGGTAAACTTGTTCCGGATGCTCTTGTTATCTCCATTATAAAAGAGCGCCTTGCCGAGGATGACTGCAAAAATGGCTTCATTCTCGACGGCTTCCCCCGCACCATTCCCCAGGCAGAAGCTTTGGAGAAAAGCGGAGTTGTGATTGACAGAGCGGTTGAAATCGCCGTTTCAGACGATGCCATTCTTGCCCGTCTTTCCGGAAGAAGAGTATGTATAAAATGCGGCGCTCCTTACCACATTGTAAGTTGTCCGCCTCCTGCTGATAATATCTGCCCGAAATGCGGCGGAGAGATTATCACCAGAAAGGATGACCTTCCTGAAACCATTAAAGCCCGTTTGGAAGTTTATCACAGCCAGACCGAGCCGATAAAGGGTTTCTATGAAGAAAGAGGAAAGCTTACGGTAGTGCCCGGTGAAGGCGGTATTGAAAACACCTCCCGTGCCATACTGGAAGCTTTGGGGGTCTAAATCATGGTAATCGTGAAAACGGCTGCTGAAATAAAAAAGCTGCGCGAAGCCGGAAGGCTTTCTGCGCTGGCTTTAAAAGTCGGCGGCGAGGCTGTTGTTCCGGGTGTTACCACCGCGGAAATTGACAGAGTAATTCATGATTTTATTGTGAAAAATGGGGCAACCCCTTCGTTTTTGAATTTGTATGGTTTTCCTGCCAGCGCATGCATCTCGGTAAACGATGAACTTATCCACGGTATTCCCGGAAACAGGGTTATACAAGAAGGAGATATAGTTACAATTGATGTGGGTGCATGCCTGGATGGTTACCACGGCGACAACGCTGCAACCTTTGCAGCGGGAACGCCTTCCGAAGAAGCCCGGCGGCTGATGGATGTCACCAGAGAGAGCCTTTTCAAAGGTATCGAGATGGCAACAGCGGGCAATCGGATAGGTGACATTTCAAACGCCGTGCAGACTTACTGTGAAGAACGCGGTTATTCCGTTGTTCGCGAATATGTCGGCCACGGAGTCGGCCGCCAGGTTCACGAGGACCCTGAAGTACCGAATTACGGCAAGCCCGGTCACGGAGTAAGACTTGTAAACGGAATGGTTATTGCCATAGAGCCAATGATCAATGCCGGAACAAGGTTCGTTGTTCAGGATAATCCAAACGGATGGACTGTAAGAACAAAAGACGGAAAACTGTGTGCCCATTTTGAGAATACCATCGCCATAACTCCGAACGGCCCGCTTATTCTGACCGATCCGAATTGAGGTGAAGGGATGCTCGGACAGGTAGTATTATCAAAAGCAGGCAAAGACAGCGGAAGCTTTTATGCCGTTGTGCTTGAGGAAAAAGACTTTGCCTATATTGCCGATGGCAGACTTCGCAAAGTTGAAAAGCCAAAGCGTAAACGCAAAAAACATCTTGCGCCGACCAAAACGGTGCTTTCGCCGCAGGATTACGAAACCGATTCACGGCTTCGGGCTGCATTGTCAAAATTCAACAACACGAACGAGGGAGGAATATAAGCTTGTCCAAGGAAGATGTTATCGAAATTGAAGGTACTGTAGTAGAAGCACTGCCCAGTGCCCAGTTTAAGGTCGAGCTGCCCAACGGCCACCAAATTTTAGCCCATATTTCCGGAAAGCTTCGTATGAACTTCATCCGTATTCTTCCGGGAGATAAGGTGACGGTCGAAATGTCGCCGTATGATCTCACCAAAGGGCGCATTACATGGCGATCCAAGTGATAGGAGGTATATAAATGAAAGTCAGACCTTCCGTAAAACCTATTTGCGAAAAATGCAAGATCATCAAACGTAAAGGCCGTCTGATGGTTATCTGCTCCAATCCTAAACACAAACAGCGTCAAGGCTGATTATTTAAAACGGAGGTGCAACAAAGTCTATGGCTCGTATAGCTGGTATTGACCTGCCGAAGAATAAGAGAATAGAGATCGCTCTCACTTATATCTACGGTATCGGCCGCACAACCGCTACTAAGATCCTTGAAGAAACCGGTGTGGATCCTTCCATCCGTGTCAAAGATCTTTCCGAAGATGACGCCGCAAAACTGCGTGAGTACATCGATAAAAACATCGAGGTAGAGGGCGACCTTCGCCGTGCTACCGCACTTGATATCAAACGTCTGGTTGAAATTGGTTGCTATCGTGGTGTTCGCCACAGAAAAGGACTCCCCGTTCGCGGACAGAGAACTAAAACCAACGCCAGAACCCGCAAAGGCCCCAGAAAGACCATTGCAAACAAGAAGAAGTAAGAGGGAGGATAAAATATGCCTAAAGCTAATGCTAAAAAAGCTGTTGTTCGCCGTCGTCGCGAAAAAAAGAATATTGAGCGTGGCGCAGCACATATCCAGTCCACCTTCAATAACACTATCGTAACCATTACCGACGTTCGCGGCAATGCTCTTTCCTGGGCTTCCGCAGGCGGACTTGGATTCCGCGGTTCCAGAAAATCCACTCCTTTCGCAGCACAGAGCGCAGCGGAAACTGCAGCAAAAGCAGCTATGGAGCACGGTCTTAAAACCGTTGAGGTTTTCGTAAAAGGACCCGGTTCCGGTCGTGAAGCAGCAATCCGTGCCCTTCAGGCAGCAGGACTTGAAGTAACCATGATCAAAGACGTTACTCCCGTTCCTCACAACGGATGCCGCCCGCCCAAACGTCGCCGTGTATGACGGTGGTTTACTGAAATTATTGGAGGTGTAATTAACACATGGCAAGATATACAGGCTCTGTATGCAGACTGTGCCGCCGCGAAGGCAAAAAGCTCTTCCTTAAAGGCGAAAGATGCTATGGCCCTAAATGCGCTATAAGCCGCAGAGCGTATGCTCCCGGCCAGCACGGCCAAGGCCGTAAGAAGGTTTCTGAATACGGTCTTCAGCTTCGCGCAAAACAGCAGGCTAAGAGATATTACGGAGTTCTTGAAAGCCAGTTTGCTCATTATTTTGAGCTCGCCAGCAAACAGTCTGGCCAGGCTGGTGAAAACCTTCTTCGTATTCTTGAAAGCCGCCTTGACAATGTTGTCTATCGTTCCGGTCTCGCTTCCTCCAGAAAAGAAGCCCGCCAGCTCGTAAGACACGGTCACTATACCCTTAATGGCCACAAAGCCAACATCCCTTCCATCCTGCTCAAAGCCGGCGACGTAGTAGCTGTTGCTGACAAGAGCCGTCAGAATGAAAAACTCAAAGCAGTCATTGAAGCCAACTCTGCACACCCCGTTCCCAACTGGATGAGCTTTGACCCGGACAAGATGACCGTTGTGATCAACCAGCTTCCTAACCGCGAGGACATTGACCTTGACGTAGAGGAGCACCTGATCGTTGAGTTGTACTCCAAATAATAATTGGTAGAACTGACAGGGGAATGCGAAACAGGGCGTTTGCCCACATAGGAGGGATTTAGATGTTAGAAATTGAAAAGCCGAGAATCGAAGCCGAAGAAAACCCTAACGACCCCAGCTACGGAAAGTTTGTAGTTGAGCCTCTTGAGCGTGGATTTGGTACGACTCTTGGTAACAGCCTGAGACGCGTATTGCTCTCCTCGCTTCCCGGCGTTGCTGTAACGTCCGTAAAGATTGACGGTATCCGTCATGAGTTTTCCACCATTCCAGGTGTAAAAGAGGACGTCACCGAGATAGTCCTTAACATCAAAGGCCTTACTGCCAAGCTTCACTGCGACGGCCCGAAGGTTGTTGTTATCGATGCTTCCGGTGAGTGTGAAGTCACTGCCGGTTCAATCCAAGCCGATTCCGAAGTCGAAATTCTCGACAAGGATATGCATATCGCAACACTTGATTCCGACGGACATCTCTTTATGGAGATCACCCTTGATAAGGGCCGCGGATACATCTCTTCTGAGAGAAACAAGCAGGATATGCAGCCTGCAATCGGCGTAATCCCAGTTGATAGTATTTATACACCCGTGTTGAAGGTGAATTACACCGTTGAAAACACCCGTGTCGGTCAGATTACCGACTATGATAAGCTGACCCTTGAGGTGTGGACGGATTCCACGATTTCCGCAAAGGAAGCCGTCTCTTTGGGAGCCAAGGTCCTCAACGAACATCTCAACCTGTTCGTGGATCTTTCCGAAGACAAGTTCTCGGGAGACATAATGGTAGAAAAGGACAACAACAGCAAAGAAAAAGTCCTTGAGATGACCATTGAAGAGCTTGACCTGTCCGTGCGCAGTTTTAACTGCCTTAAACGCGCGGGCATCAACACGGTTGAAGACCTTATAGGTAAGTCTGAGGACGAAATGATGAAAGTTCGTAACCTCGGTAAAAAATCCCTTGAGGAGGTTGTTTCCAAGCTCGAATCTCTTGGATTCAAGCTCAGCAAGGACGAAGACTAATCAAAAAGGAGTGAATATCGATGCCAGGAACGAGAAAGCTCGGTCGTACTTCCGACCACAGAAGAGCTATGCTCCGCGCGATGGTCACCTATCTGCTTGAAAAAGGCAAGATCGAAACCACCGTCACTCGTGCAAAAGAAGTGCGCGCCATGACTGAGAAGATGATCACTACTGCAAAGACCAGTGACCTTCATTCCAAACGTCTTGTGTATGCCTTCGTAACGAAGGAAGATGTCGCCAAAAAACTCTTTGACGAGATCGCACCGAAATACGCCGAAAGAAACGGCGGCTACACCAGAATAGTCAGAATTGGCCCGCGCCGCGGCGATGCTGCTGAAATGGCCATCATCGAGCTCGTGTAAGCGAAAGAGCACAAAACAAAATAAAAACAGCCTTTAGCATTTTGCAAAAGGCTGTTTTTTTGTTATATCTCATTGTGTTCAGTATGAAACGGTTTGCAGAAAGTTATTGCACAGGGGCAATAGCGACTATTCTTTTGTGCGGTTTAGCCCAAAGCAACGTCAAGCATCATCATTACGCTAAAGCCGGCAGCGAAAAACAAAGTGCCTATGTTGGAATGCTCGCCCTGGGACATTTCGGGAATCAGTTCTTCCACAACAACATAAAGCATTGCTCCCGCCGCGAAGCTTAAAAGATAGGGAAGCGCAGGCAAGATAAAATGCGCCGCAAGAACCGTAATAGCGGCACCGACAGGTTCCACTATTCCGGAGAGAGCACCGCTCATAAATGCTTTTGATTTTTTCATGCCCTCGGCGCGCAAAGGCATTGAAATTATTGCACCTTCGGGGAAATTTTGAATTGCAATTCCCAAAGAAAGAGCAAGCGCGCCGGCGGCGGAAATTTCCGCATTGCCGGAAAGGTAACCGGCATAAACTACTCCCACAGCCATTCCTTCGGGAATGTTGTGCAGAGTCACCGCAAGAAGCATCATAGTCGTTTTTTGAAGGTGGCTTTTCGGGCCTTCGGCCTGTGTTCCGTTTTGGTGCAGATGAGGAATCACGTGGTCAAGAAGCAATAAGAACAGAACTCCCGCCCAAAAACCGATTACCGCCGGAAAGAAAGAAAACTTGCCAAGGTTTTCGGATTGCTCAATGGCGGGAATGATAAGGCTCCAAATGGAAGCGGCTACCATAACACCGGAGGCAAAACCGTTTAAAGCGCGCTGAACCTTGTCGCTTAAAGATTTTTTCATTAAAAATACGCATCCCGCGCCAAGGGCTGTGCCGATAAACGGTATCATTATTCCGTAAAACGTGCTCATATATAAATTCCTTTTACAGTTAAAATATTTTAACTGTATTATATAACATATAATCAGGCAATGTCAATGAAAAGCAAAAATTTTGTACTGATTTTACAGCATTTAAAGAAGCACGGCAAAGGGCAACGCGGCAAAAAGCAAAACAGCGGCGGCAAAGCAAAATATAAATGCTTTGCCGAATATTTCGCTGCCGCCCTTTGATATGCGGTGCTGTTCAGAAAGCAAACCGCCTATGGCGGCGGCCCAGGCAGGAATCGCAACGCACACGGCGGCAATAGCCTGGCGGCTGTTATTTTCAATACCGCGAAGGTTAAATACGACAATTATCTCCGCAACAGAAGCAAGTATAAATGCGACAAAAATATATGATGAAACGGAACAGCGCTTTGCGCGAAGGTAGTCTTCTTCATGAATGTAGAGTTTGCGCGAAAATTTTGCGCTCCAAAACAATATGGAAGTAATATAAGATAGTATGAAGGCGGCAAAGAATGTTATCATGGCATAAGCTTTGCCGAATAAGCCGGAAAGAGCAATCATTCCGGTGTAAGAAACACAGACGAAGCCAAGAAAAAAATCCAAACCGGAAAGGTAACTTTTTACCGCAGAGATGTCATATTCAATTTTGTCGTCGAAGCCTGCAATGCCGGAAAAATCCTCGTTTTCAATACAGGAACGGAAAAACAGATGAACAAAAAGCTGCATGGGAATTGCAATAATAAAGCACAGAAGCGCCGTTTCAAAGCCAACTTTGTCAGTCAGCATTGCGGCAGCCACGGTTGAGAAAGCAATGGCTGCGGATATGACGGAAAGCAGCCCCGCGCTTCGAATTTTATTTTTGCTTTTTTGCTTCGAAATTGAAGGGGGACAAAGCTCATCCACGGAAATGCCGTAAAGCCTGGAAACGGCAAGCAGATTTTCGGTTGAAGGATAGCTTTTTCCGTTTTCCCATTTTGCGATTGCCTGACGGCTTACACAAAGAAGCTCTGCGGCCGTTTCCTGAGAAAGACCGCGTTTTTTTCTTGCGGCGGTAATTTTTTCGCTGAACTCGCTCATAAAATCATCCCTTTTGTTATATTGCAGCTAAATTATACACCGAGGAATGGGTATAGTCTATACACTTTTTTGCTACTTTCGGTTGCAAATTACGTTTTTAATGCAAATGCTTCATGCCAGGGCAAATTTTGTAGTCATTATTTCAAAATATTTAAAGACAGTTCATAGACATTGGCTGCGATTGCTGTTATAATTATAATGCAGTAATTTATGGAGTTGAATGAATTTATGAAAACCGACGTAGTAATTATCGGAGCAGGCCCTGCGGGAATTTTTACCGCAATAGAAATGCTTCGCCTTGGCAGCAAAAAAAATATAGTTATTGTTGAAAAAGGTCAGCCTGTTGAAAAACGGCGCTGCCCGAAAATTAAAACCGGAAAATGCATGAACTGCAAGCCGTATTGCCACATCACGACCGGATTTTCCGGCGCAGGAGCTTTTTCTGACGGAAAGCTCAGCCTTTCGGTGGCGGTGGGCGGTGACCTGCCGAATCTTGTGGGGGAACAGCTTGCTCAGGAAACGATAGACTATACCGATAAGATTTATCTTGAATTCGGCGCGGACGAGCATATAGAAGGACTTGGTCACGAGGAAGAGAAAAAAGAAATTCGCCGCAACGCAATAAAAGCGGGCCTTCGCCTTGTGGATTGCCCCATCCGTCACCTTGGTACGGAAAAGGCGCAGGATCTTTACGGAAGAATTGAAAAATATCTTCTTGATAACGGCGTTGAAATTTTCTTTGGATATGAATGCACGAACCTTAAATTTGAAGGGGATACCTGCATAGGCGCTTACATTACCAACGGCAGGGAAAACCTTGAGATTGATGCCGATGATGTTGTTGTTGCCACCGGCCGCCGCGGCGCAGACTGGCTTGAAAAGCTTTGCACCGAGCACGATATTCATCACCACGCGGGAACCGTGGATATAGGCGTTCGCGTTGAGGTAAGAAACGAGATTATGGAAAAGGTAAACGACGTGCTTTATGAATCAAAGCTTGTCGGATATCCCGCTCCGTATAAAAACAAGGTGCGTACCTTCTGCCAGAATCCGGGCGGATTTGTAAGCCAGGAGAACTATGATAATGACCTTGCGGTTGTCAACGGACATTCCTATAAAGAAACAAAGTCCGACAATACAAACCTTGCGATTCTTGTTTCACACAACTTTACCTACCCCTTTAACCAGCCCATAGAGTACGCGCAGAAAGTCGGCGAGCTTACCAATATGCTTGGCGCAGGTCACATTATGGTGCAGCGCTATGGTGACATTCTTGACGGCAAGCGCACTTGGGAGAAGGAATTAAGCCAGGCGAATGTGCGCCCCACTCTTGTGGACGCTGTCGCGGGCGACATCACCGCTGCTATGCCATATCGTGCGATGACCAACATTATCAACTTCATTCAGGCGATGGATCAGGTTGTGCCGGGCTTTGCTTCCAACGAAACGCTGCTGTACTCTCCGGAGCTGAAGTTCTACAGCAACAAAATTGAAATGGACGCCGACTTTAACACAAATGTAAAAGGCCTGCACTGCCTGGGCGATTCCAGCGGATGGACCCGCGGACTTATGATGTCGTCTGTAATGGGCGTGCTTATGGGAAGAAAACTTGTGTAACATAACCCCATTCGACAAAATAATTATAAACCGACCTTTATTATTAAATAAAGGTCGGTTGTTTTTTTATATAGACATTACGGATGTTTAATAATTAAGAATATGCCTTGGCAAAACAATATGGAGGTAAAAAATATGCCTGTGGATATAGATATTGACGAAAGCAGCGTTACTGCCTATCTTTCGGGAGAAATAGACCATCACAGCGCTGCAGAGCTGCGCAGAACAATTGATGAAGCGGTGGAGCACGCATATCCGGAGGTGCTTGTTCTTGACTTCGGCGGAGTGACTTTTATGGACAGCTCCGGAATAGGACTTGTTATGGGGCGGTGGAAGCTTATGCGTGATATTTCCGGCAGGGTTGTTATTGAAAATGCGCCCAAAGCAATAAAAAAGGTTATGAAAATGTCCGGAATAGAAAAACTTGTTTCTATGGATGATAAAAAGGAGGGCAGCTTTGTATGAAGCCGATAAATGAAATGAAGCTTTCGTTTGAGGGACGTTCCTGCAACGAAAGTTTTGCGCGAAGCGCCGTCGCCGCGTTTGTGGCGGTGCTTGACCCGAATATGGAGGAGCTTTCAGACATAAAAACTGCCGTTTCGGAAGCGGTAACCAACTGTATTGTTCATGGGTACAGGGATAAAATCGGAACGGTTTACATACACGCAAAAATATTCGAGGGCGCGCGGGTATCAATCAACATTAAAGACCGGGGCTGTGGCATTGCAGACGTAAAAAAAGCTATGGAACCGCTTTTTACCACTTGCGAAACAGGTGAAAGAGCCGGACTTGGTTTTTCGATAATGGGTTCGTTTATGGACAGACTGCGCGTTCGCTCAAAGCCGGGAAGCGGCACCAGCGTCACCCTTGAAAAAATCATCGTGTCGAAAGGGAAATGATATGTCGGTAACTTCAATTACTGACAGCCGGGCAGACAGAGATATACTTATCACAGAAAACATGGGGCTTGTGCATACCTGCGCCCACCGCTTTACAGGCAAAGGAATTGAATACGAAGACCTTTTTCAGGCGGGATGCATGGGGCTTGTGAAGGCGTTTGACGCCTTTGACAGAGAACGCGGAGTTCGCTTTTCCACCTATGCGGTACCGGTAATTCTGGGTGAAATCAGGCGGCTTTTCCGCGACGGCGGCACCGTTAAGGTAAGCCGCACGCTAAAGGAGCTTTCCATAAGGACAGCAAGGGAGCGGGAAAAATTTGCTTTAAAAGAGGGACGGGAACCTACAATAAAGGAACTTGCAGAGCGGCTTGGTGTAAGCGAAGAAGACGTAACTGAGGCGGTTTGTGCCGCCGCGCCGGTAATTTCGCTGACGGCAGACGAAGACAACGGCGGCGGACAGGCGGATGTTCCGGTTGCTTCGCCGGAGGAACAGATTGCAGAGCGGCTTTCTGTAATACAGGCGGTTTCTTCTCTGGAGGAGCGCGACAGAGCCATAGTCCGGCTTCGGTACTACGAAAACAAGACCCAAACGCAAACTGCGGCGGCGCTTGGGATGACTCAGGTGCAGGTTTCACGCAGGGAAAAGAAAATACTCGGCCTGCTGCGGCAGGAACTTAGCGGATGAAAGCGCAAAGCGCAGATGCCGTTTGATAAAATATAAATGAAAGAACGTAAGCAAGGGCGGTTTGGAAAAGAAAAATCCGAACCGCCGTTTTTGCGCCCGACTGCCGCCATATTGCCGTCAGCGCGGCGGAGCACGGAGTATAAAACGTAAAGAATATTATGAATGAAAAGGCCGAAAGCACGGTAAATTTGCTTTTAAGAAGTAAAAGAACAGAAAGACAGGCTTCTTTTGCAAAAGTGCCGCATGCAAGGGCGACGATGGCTTCTTTATTAAGCCCGATTGGAGCAAAAAGCGGCTCGGCGGCTGTGCCGAGCATATAAAGAACGCTTTCGGCAGGGTCTGTTACCGCAAGGAAATTTGAATCAAGGTGTGAAAGCAGCCATATAAAAATTCCTGAAAAAACTATAACGGTGGAGGCCTTTGCGGCAAAGGCACGGCAACGCAATGCGGTTTCTTTAAATATACTTTTTGCCGAAGGAAGGCGCAAAGGCGGAAGTTCCAGCAAAAAGCTCTGTTTTGCCTTACCTTTAGAAGCAAGGCAGAATGCCGCGCCGACAGATATGCTTATAAAATAAATTATGACGATGAAAAGCCACGGCGCTTTTTTAAAAAGCTGCGATGCAAAAAACGCGTAAACTGGGAACTTTGCGCTGCAAGGGACAAAGGGCAAAGCATACAAAAGGCGGCGGCGGTCACTTCCTTTTGCGGCTTTTGAGGCAAGTGCCGCAGGAACGGTGCACCCAAGCCCAAGCAAAAGGGGAATTACGGCAAACCCGCCCAGACCGAAATGCCGCAGCACTTTATCCGTTACAAAAGCTGCGCGCGCAAGGTACCCGCTTTCTTCAAGGACGGAGATAAATAAAAAAAGAAAAGCAAGCTGGGGCAAAAAGCTTATTATTTTGCCAAAGGAAGCAAGCGCACCTTCAGAAAAAACACCGGCGGCGATTTCAGAGAGCCCGAACCGTACCAGAATATCAAACAGCCGCGCCGAACAAAAGCTGAAAAAAGCGTCGATATAATCCGTGAGCACGGATATGGGAAAGCCGAAGGAAACGGTGAGCGCCGTCAGCACAAAAGCAATGCATACAAAAAAAGAAAAACGGCTTTCGCTGAAAAAAAGGTCAAGCTTTTTTTCAAAAGAACTTTCTTTGCCCCCCAAAAAACAGCGGGAACAAAGTTCTTTTGAAAGCAGGCGGCGCTTTGCGGCAGAGTGCGGCAAATTGCATGGCTGTGCCGAAGAGCCGGCAGCGGCTGTTGCGGCGGCGACAAAATCGGATATGCCTGTTTCTTTTCTTGCGCTTATAAGAAAGCATGGAATATTAAGCGCGGCGGAAAGAGCGGAAATATCAACGCTGCCGCCACGGCGGGTTATTTCGTCAGCAAAGTTTATTGCGGCAACGGTGGGCGTGCCGGTGCTCAAAATTTCAAGCAGCAGATAAATTCCGTGCTCAGGATGAGCACCGTCTATAACAGCTGCAACGCAGTCGGCGCCTTTTGACAGAATGAACTCTCCGGCGGCGCGCTCTTCCGGGCTTTGTGACGAAAGGGAATATGTTCCGGGAAGATCTGCAACAACAAAGTCTGAATCAAAGCGAAGCACGCCGTATTTTTTCTCTACGGTAACGCCGGGACGGTTACCTACCGCACCGTGAGTTTTTGTTATCAGGTTGAAAAGCGTGGTTTTTCCGCAGTTTGGCGCTCCGGCAAGGGCGATAATTTTTTTCATTTTCTATATCCACCTGTTTTATAGGAATTGGCAAAGCTTATTTATGCCGTAATATTTATGTATTAAAGCAGTGAAAAAATGACAGAAGAAAATTTAAGAAAAAACAGCCGCGAAACGGGAGCTTTTCCGTTTCTGCGGCGGCTTACGCTTTGCGTCCAAATAGGTTTGATTGAGATATTGGAAAGCATAATGAAAAGGCTTTGCAGACGAAAGAGGAAAAATCAAAAGAAAAAAGCAAAGCATTGAAACAGCCCAAATAACGCAGGCGGAAGAGCGCACATATATTGTAAAGGGCGCGGTATTTGCTGCTGCAAAGTTTTGGCAACACACGACGGCTGAAAGAAACCGCTGCCGACGCCGGATGCGGCGCGGTAAAACAAACATTTGCACGCAGGCGGAAGGGCAAAACTTCACGGCAATTTTTATGCAAAATCCGCACATAAAATGCAAAATATTTTGGCAAAAGCCCTTGACAAACATTCCGAAATAGTGTATATTAGTAGCGTTGTCCGATGATATAGGTATGAGCCATTAGCTCAGTTGGCAGAGCACTTGACTTTTAATCAAGGTGCCCGGGGTTCGAATCCCCGATGGCTCACCATGAAAAATCCTTGAAACCTATGCGGTTTCAAGGATTTTTTGTTATGCGGAAAAGAGGGGAATGGCAGAGAGTTTTCTAACACTTTTCTAACACTCAAAGAAGGGCGCCTGAAATATCGTTTACCATATCGTTTTTGCGCGAAGTATCGAGGTGCCCATAAACATTTGCGGTGGTATAGATATTTGAATGACCCATAAAATCCTGAATATCTTTTATGTGGTAGCCTGCGGCAATGAGCATGCTGGCACAACTGTGTCGAAGCTCATGAAATCGTATTTTGGGAAGATTGTTTTTCTTTAGCAGCCAGCTGAAATGAGCGGAAACATAGTTCGGCGAATAAGGGACGCCGTTTGCCCATTTGAAAATGTAGTTGTTATTTTGATATTCTTTGCCGAATAGCCTGCGATTTTCTTCTTCCTTTTCTTTTAGAGAGCGGAACATATCTTTTTCCTTTTCGGACATGGCAAAGGAACGATAACTTGATGCATTCTTTGTCTTATCTTTGGCGATGGTTTTTGTTACAACAGAAATTACATGCTTTATGGTAACGCGGTTATTTTCAAAATCAATGCTGTCCCACCGAAGTCCCAAAACTTCGCTTCGGCGAAGCCCGTAAAGGGTGGCGATGATAATTAAATCGTGCAGCTCGTCACCATCAATCGCGTCGAACAATGCCTTTACCTCTGATTTTGTGTAGAACTTCGCTTCAAAACGTTCCACCTTTGGAATTATGACAAATTCACTTGGATTGCCGTCTATAAGCTTCTTGCGGCGAGCGTAAGCAAGGGTTTGACGAAGAATATTCATGTGGTGCTTAAGAGAATTGGGCGAAAGACCACCTTTGCCATCGCGCCTGCCGGATTCAAGCTTTGTATCAACATATTCCTGAAGAACATCGCATGAGATATCGCAAAGCCTTGTGCCACGCACCTCAAAATACGGAATAATGTGCGCTTTGGCAAGCAGCTCGTACCCTTGAAAAGTAACGATATCCACCTGCTTTGAAATATACTTTAACCAAACCTTTACATACTCTGAAAAAGCAAGGTCGCTTTTTGGATGGCCGCTTTCCGCTTCATATTTGGCAAGCGTTTCACGCAAAAGCTTTTCAGCATTGCGCTTGTTTCCTTTTACATCAAGGTTTGTGCTTATCCACTTTTGCTTTCGCTTTCCGTTTTCATGCAAATTTAAAATGAGATAATATTTGCCGTCTTTTACTTGTATGTTTCCTGTCATTATCAATCCCCCCTTTTATGATTTATAGCTTTGGCGCGCGGATTGCAGGTAGTCCGTTACACAGCATTTCGGAATAATTATTTTTGTGCCTATGCGCTTAAAACCGATTTCACTTTTGTTTATCATCCTGTACATGGAATTAAGACCTATTCTCAAAATTTCGGCTGTTTGTGATGGAGTAAGAACATCCGGATAATTATCAAGCATATATAACCCCCTCTCTATTTTATATAACTGTCGCCGTAGCGGGCAGCGGCAGAGTAACCATTACGGTTTCTTCGCCATTTGCGGCAGATGCTTTCTCCGCAAGAAACTTCCCATAACCCGGAATTTTTCTGCACAGCCAGCGGATAAGCTCCTCGGAACAGCCAATACGCCGAAAGTTGGGACAACCTTCGATTACGGAAAGCCAGTCCATAAGGATATCGTACATACGCTTCGATGGAATTAACAGGTATATCATTTCTCCGTTTCGGATGGCGCTGCGCCAGATAAATTGCACCATTTCAGAAAGCCCATAGGCGTTGTTCGGAACGGCTGCGCCGAATTGCCCGAAATATTTGTTGATGTTCGGGTTCATATAGCGGTTCACAAAATAGCCGACGGCGGTAGCGTTACTGAATTCGTTGCTCGCACGGCGGTTGCAGGCTACGAAGTGTTTCTTCATAGAATTGCTCGAAATCGCATCGGCAAAATCTTTGAATGTGGTGTAGATATATTCACGTCCGTTTTGAGAACTGCGCCTTGCGAAAAGGCGGGCGGCTTTGCCAAGCTCCAAAAGCAGCTTTTTTGAAGCATTCTCGTACCACGAAAAGCTTAGGTATGCTTTGCCATGCCTTTTGGCGGAATCGTTTCGCCCGCAGTCGAAGCAGATGAGCTCTCGTATTCCGGTGAACGGAACGAAGGGCTGTTCCTCCGGCGTGAGCATTTTTGCGTCGCCGCTGCTGTCTATGTACCAGTAGTCGTAATTTATCCCCTCGGACTTGAGGTACGCGCAGGTTATGCTGGCTTCCCACAGATAGGTGAGAATGAACACGTCTTTCGCCTGTCTGAAAAGGTCGAGCGGAACGGCAGAAAACAAGCTTTCGATTTTTCCGTTTTCGTCGACGAAGGCACACACGCAGCCGTTGGTAATGGCGGAATAAAGTGCTTCATAAGCATCACCAAGGTATTTTTCCCTGCTGTTCCAGTGAACGCACCGGTGCTCATCCGCAGAGACGAGATTTGCCTTTGTCAGTACGGCAATGTCTTGGGTGTGCTGCTCAAACTCGCTGAAAAGGTCGGGGCTTTCGTCGAAAATTACGCTGTATGATTGCTTCGCTACCGTTTCGATAGCATCACGGTGCCAGACCATAACATTCTTCACAAGCGCGTGCGTAGTGGCAATATTTTTCCCGTCTTTTACGGCAAAATCAAAGTACGGCCACTTGGCAATGTGCTCCTCTTCGCTGCCGACGTCACCGGGCGGTTCGTAAAAGTCACGCCCAAAGCAAGCCAGCGTAATCCTGTGCGCCTCATCAAGATACGGCGCGGCGTAGATAAATTTTTCGCCTCCCTGTGAGCATATGAAGTTTATCGCGGCGGTGGTTTTTCCCGATCCCATTATGGAATCAACAACGTGTACTATAGGCAGCAGCCTCCTTTTTCACAATAAGAACAAATGTTCTATAAAATTTAATCAAAGAATTTCTCCTTTCGCAATCGGCAAATGCGGAGCGCAAAAATGTCCGTTTTTGCCAATAAAAAATACGAAGAGTATAAATCTTCGCTGTGAGAGTATTATATCACGGAACTGAAATCTGTCAAGATACTTTTAGCCTAAAAAATGGCAGAAAAATGGTGAACAAATTGTAAATTATTGAAAGAGCAAAATTTTAATAGGCAAAAATTACCTTGAGCTTTGAAAAACGGCTTAGTTATGCGGAAAACAGGGCGCTGTATTATAATATATAAAGGAAAAACTCTTCTTCCCGTACAGGCATAAAACTTAAAATAGCGCAAGGGCTAAAGTGAATCCGGCTTAAAAATGAACCAAGAAACTATTCTGTAGGGAAGTGGGACTGAGCTTGCCGCGCTTTGCCGGTACGGATTAAATCCTTTCTTTGCAAACAGCCAAGCTTTTTTATGAGCGCCGCAACATTTATTGTAGTGACCTGCTCCGCCAGAATCATGCTGGGGCAGGAGAGACCGTTGGCGGCGTTTGGCTGAATGACCACATGAGTGGGAAGATGTAATGCCTTTAACTTTGATGTAAGCGGAAGAATTTCAGAGCTTTCTCTATATAAATATACTTTTTGTAAATAGCCTGTCGAAGGCGCATTTGCGTCGTATAGGCTAAAAAAACGACACCCGGGGTGCTTTTACAAGTAGAGCGGCGACGCAGCCGCCGCCATACACCGGTGTAATAAATCCTTTATATTCTGCGAAAATGCAGCCTTGAGCACGGATGAGCACGCCATGTTTTCGTTTTGAGCGCGGTGCTCATTCCGTGCTCAAAGGTCGCGTTTTGCCCCAGCACCATGAGCACAGAGGCGAAAATGCGTGCTCAAAATGAGCACGGTGCGGGGCGCTTCCGTTCTTGCTATTTTTACTATTTTTTGCGTGAATATATTGACAAAATCCGATAAAAGGTTAATAATAAGCTGACAAATGAATATAGGCATATTTCGGAACACGGCTTTGCGCTTTTTTGGCGCAAGGTACAGAGGAACGGGGTGCAATTCCCCGACGTAGAAACGGCACTGTAAGGTGTGATGTTCTTTCCGACGGCGCAGCAGCGCGGTCACTCGCGGGAGCGGGGAAGGCTTTGCGGAAAGAACGGACGAAAGTCCGCACACCAAGTCAGAATATTCGGTTCCGGCTTTCGGTTTGGCTTTCCCAAGCGGAATATATGTGAGTGCATAAATGCGTTTGCACCAAAGTCCCAAAAAGGGCTTTGGTGCTTTTTTGTTGCAAAAATTCGGGAGAGAGGCGCTTTTGCCTACGGTGCGGACAATTCCGGCTTCGGCTGTTTATTATATGTAAAAATGCTCAAAAGGAGAGAAAAGTATGAAGAAAATTTTATCTCTGCTTCTTGCAGTTATTATGGTTATCGGGCTTTGCCCAATAACTGTATTTGCGGGGCAGAGCGCGCCGCTTGCTCTTGAAAGCGGCAAAGGAACCAAGGACGAACCGTATCTAATATATACGGCGGAGGATCTGGCGGCGTTCAGAGACAAGGTCAACTCCGGCGAAGCGAAAAGCACATCTGAGCTTTGTGCAACGCTTATGGCGAACATTGACCTTTCTTCCCTTGAGGGAAGCTGGCAGCCGATAGGTTTTTATCAGGGTTACAGCAATTATGTTTATTACGGCGGAACCTTTGACGGAAACGGTTTTACCGTAAGCGGCCTTAAAATAGATAACGCCCTGCAATATCAGGCACTGATAGGCTACGTAAAGGGCGGCACTGTAAAAAATCTGACGGTGGAGGGCAGCGTAAGGACAACCACCACTTCGTCCGCGTATGCGGCGGGCATAGTCGGCTACGGCAACCCCGTAACTATCGAAAATTGCACGAACAAAGCCGAAGTTGCAGTTACGCAGAAGGGATATGCTGCGGGCGTTGCAGCATATCTTTATGGCGGAAGCAAGGTTTCCGGCTGCTATAATACCGCGAAGGTAGCTGCAAACGGCGACTATGTGGGCGGTATCGCCGGAAATATGAGCGGTTCCGCAATAGAGAACTGTTTTAACAGCGGCGAAATTGTAAATACCGGAAAGCCTGGATCCTATGCATACTGCACCGGCGGTATTGCAGGTTCCATGAGCGGAGCCTCAAAGATAGAACGCTGCGGCAATACCGGCACCGTTACGAGCACCATAAAGCGCACCGGCGGTATAGTGGGCAGCGCCAGCGGAACGGTTTCCTCCTGCTTCAACACCGGAAAGGTTACAGGAACCTATTCCATGGGCGGCGTGGTAGGAAGCACGAGCACCAAGGATACCAAAATCACAAACTGCTATAATATAGGCGATGTGGCTTGCAATAACCCCTCAGCAACCTTTAACGACACCAACGCAAAGGGCGTAGGCGGCATAATGGGCGATGTTTCCAGTGCTTCTTATACGGGCATTGTTCTTACGAACTGCTATAACGCCGGAAATATTATAAATAATGACACGAAAACCGATGTAACCGCAGGCGGCGTCGTTGGAACGAGTATAGGCAAAAAATACACCGGAGAAACGGTTCTCGGACTTATAAAAGCGGAAAATTGCTATTATAAGGCTGCGGAAAATCTTGAAGGCGACGGTGCTGACGATACTGCTGTGGGCATTATCGAAAAAACCGACGCCGAGCTGAAAGCGGCGGGCATGGCTGCGCTCCTCGGAGCGGCTTATGCGGACAAGGAAAATGACTATCCCATTCTGGGATGGCAGGACCCCAATGCAAAGTACACGGTCAAGTTCGTGCTCTCTCCCGCAGGAGCGGTTTTGACGGTGAAATCCGGTGAAGAAACCGTTGTTCCCGAAGAGGACGGCAGCTATCTGCTCAAAAACGGCACATATTCCTATAAGGTTTCCGCACCGGAATGTGAAACGAAAGAAGGAACATTCACCGTAGCTTACGGCGGGCAGAATATATCCGTAATCCTCGAAGAAAAGCTTTACGATGTATTGTTTACCACCGTTCCCGCAGACGCGGTGCTTGAGGTTTCGGGACAGGCTCCCCTCGCGGACGGAAGAACCTATCGCCTTCCCAAATCGGGAAATCCGTACAGCTATACCGCAAAGGCGTTCGGATATAAAGAACATGCGGGAAGCTTCAGCGTAGGCGAAAACGGCGGCAAGGTCAACGTAACCCTTGATAAGCTGCCGAATTATACGGTGAGCTTTGGCGCAATAACCGCTGCGGACGGTAAGGAAATTGTTCCCGTCATAAAGGTAGTAAGCAGCGAGTGGCCTGCATACGAAATTTCCGAGGAACATGCAGGAAGCTATTCTCTGCCGGACGGCGAATATACATACAGCATAAGCTGCCCCGGTTACAAGGCGGTAAAGGGAAGCTTTACGGTAAACGGAGCTGCGATTTCCGTTCCGGCGGTTACACTGGAGGTACAGGTAGCCTGGGACGGAAAAACCTATTCTGAGCCGCAAAAGAATTCCGACGGAGTATATTTAATCGGGTCACCGGATGAGCTTATGTGGTTCAATAAGAACGGTAAGCTCACCGATTCCGCAAAGCTTACCTCGAATATAACCATAAATGAGGATGTAAACGAAGAGGACAAGACAAAGCTCTATAAATGGCAGCCTTGGGGCTATGTCGATGCAGACTACAACAAGGTGACCTATACCGGAACCTTTGACGGAGCGGGTCATACCATAAGCGGACTTTATGTTCTTACAAGCGGAACAAACTATAAGGCGAACTACACGGGAATGTTCGGCTATGTGGGCGTGGGCGGAAAGGTATGCAACCTCACCATAGCAAACAGCTTGATTGAAGCAAAGGGAACAAGCAACAGAGGCAAATATGTGGGCGCGGTGGCAGGCTCCTCCGACGGAGCCTTGGAAAATTGCCATACCGAGGAAACCGTAACCGTCAATGGCGTGAGCTATGTTGGCGGCATTGTCGGTTCTATTCGCGGAACGGTAGCAAAGTGCTCCAACAGGGCGGCGGTAATTGCCTCCGAGAGCTATGCCGGAGGCATTGTGGGCGAAAACAGCTCCGAATCCTCCGCATCCGTAACAGAATGCTTTAACGCCGGCAATATAACCGCAAACAGTATGGCAGGCGGCATAACCGGAAGTCTTTATAGCGGCGGCACCATGAGCAAGGTCTATAATACCGGAACGGTAAAGGCACTTGCTTCCGGCGGAATTGCGGGCGGCATTACCGGAAAATTCCGCTACGGAACGATTTCAAACGCATACCAGTGCGGTAGCCTTGAAGCGAAAAATGCAGGAACCGTGGCAGGTAGTCTTGAATGGTCGGGCGGCCAAAAGACCCTTGATAAGGTTTTTGTTCTTAAAAGCACATTTGAAGCAATTTGCCTTGAAAACGACTGCACAGTTCAAAGCGGAAAGGCCGAGGAAAAGACCTCTGCGGAGCTGAAGGCTCTTGCACCGGAGCTTGATGGCTTCGCTGAGGACAGCGGCAATATCAACTCCGGCTATCCGGTGCTCAAATGGCAGGTTTCCGGCACGGCAGAGCCTGAGGATCCGGATAAACCCGCAAGCGACCCCGCAGGTTGGGACGGCAAAACCTCCGTTCAGCCCGAACAGGAGAACGGAGTTTACCGCATAGGCACTCCGGAGGAATTTAATTGGTTCGCAAACGCGGCAAAGACCGATTTGACGATAAAAGCCGTGCTTACGGCGGATATTGACCTTAATAACCGCAAAATAAGCCCCATCGGCGCTTTTGATAAGGCATTCGCAGGGGAATTTGACGGAGCAGGCTTTGAAATAAAGAATATCTACTGCAAGGAAAGCGGTTCTGCCGCATTGTTCCTCAAAAACGCGGGAACAATAAAGAATTTGACCGTAAGCGGAAGAATTATCGGCGGAGATTACACCGCCGCAATAGTTTCCAAGAACGCCGGAACCATTGACGGCTGCACCTCAAAGGTTAAAGTGAGCGGCGGCAGCCATACCGCAGGTATTGCGGCACTCAATGAAAAGGACGCGGTTATCACCGAATGCACCAATATCGGAAACATAGACGGCATTAGATTTGTTGGCGGTATTACCGGCGAAAACGCAGGCAGCAAGGAAAACCCCGCAAAGGTGGAAAAATGCGTAAACGGCGGCTTCGTGCGGGCAGAGGGCTTTATGCTCGGCGGTATAGCGGGTGACAACAGCGGCGAAGTCAAGCTCTGCGCCAACAGCGGAAATATTGTGAACACCGCCGTAATACTTCATGGCTACACCGGCGGCTGCGTTGGCAGAAACGACGGTACTGCGGAAAATCTCTATAACAAGGGCTGTGTGGAGAGCGCGGGCGGCTGTGTAGGCGGCTGCGTGGGACTCAATCTTTCCGGCTCCGTTCATGTAAGACTTTACAATGCGGGGGATGTAACCGGAGGCGACTACGAGGACGACGGTTATCCCACCGATAACGGAGTAAGCTCCGAGGCGGATATTGCCGAAGCCGAAAAGCTTTTGGCAAAGGAGCTTGGCAGACTTCCCGAGAAGAATAAAATCACAGGAAAGCTTTCCATAAGCGGAAAAGCCGCTGTCGAATCCGAGGTTAAAGCGGAATACACCGGCAACGAAAGCGGCATTGTGTATATCTGGTATTACAGCTATGGCGAGGGCGACGATGCGGTTGCGGCGATTTCCTCGGAGCCGGAATACAAAATCCCTCTTGATATGGGCGGAAGAAAGCTTCGCCTTAAAGTGGTATGCGAAACCGCCGAAGGTCTGCTTACCGCAGAAACCGAAAAAGTAGAGGGACTTGTGGGAACCGTGAAGATAGAGGGCGCTGCGGTGGTTGGAAAGACCCTGAAAGCAGTATTCTATTCATCCGAGAAGGTTACAAACCTCAAATATCAGTGGTATGTGGGCAAAAACCCCATATCCGGCGCAGACAAAGCAGAATATACCCTTTTACCCTCGGATGAAGGCAAGGTTCTCACCGTCAGAGTGAGCAGTGCGGATGCGGCAGGCTATGTGGAAGCCTCCACCAAGGTTATAAAAACCGCGGAGCAGGCGGGAGTTTGGAAGGAAAGCGAATGCTCCGAGCCTGTGAACATCAGCGGCGTGTACCAAATCACCACAGAAAAAGAGCTTCACTGGTTCGCAAGTGAAGTAAACGGCGGAAACACCGGAATTTCCGCAAAGCTGCTCAACGATATAGCACTTACCACCGAAAACTGGTATCCTATCGGCAGGAGCGGGCACGCCTTTGCGGGCAGCTTCGATGGCAACGGCAAAAATATCACGAACTTTAAGCTCACCTCCAATGAGAGCGAAACCGGATTTTTCGGATATATTCTCGGCGGAGGTAAGGTAAGCGGTCTTCACCTTTTCGGAGAGGTAAAGGCCATAGGCGATGTCAGCCAGACCGGCGGTATAGTCGGCGGCATGGACGATAAGGACAAGGCGGCTTCTATAACTGACTGTTCGTTCTCCGGAAGCGTCAGCGGTGCGATTCAGACCGGCGGCATAGTCGGCTGCGTAGGCTTAGGCAACAAGGTCGAACGCTGCTCAAACAGCGCTTCGGTAGAGGGAACAGAGCAGGTGGGCGGCATAGCCGGAGCAAACTCATACGGATATATTCGCTACTGCAAAAATACCGGCGCCGTGGGCGGCGAAACCGCAAAGCGGGTCGGCGGTATAGTGGGCGAGGAGCAGAACTATGCGGAAATGCTCGCCTGCTACAACAGAGGAACCGTAACCGGCGCAGATTATGTGGGAGGTATTGCGGGCGATGTTTATGTAGCCTCCATGCCCCTCGGTTGTTACAGCACCGGAAAAGTCAGCGAGGCTGTTCGCTGCGGCGGCGCAGTGGGAAGCTTCGGCGGCGATGATTACATCACGATAAAACGCGGCAGCTTCTACATGGGACCGCTTTCGCCCGTATTTAAGGCAAACGGCTCCGTTATGAGAAGCGAAGCCGAAATGAAAGGCAGCTCCTTTGTTTCCGAGCTTAACAGCGAAGCCTACGGCAATTTCTTCGCAAAGGATATTGCGAACAAAAACGGCGGCTTCCCGATACTCAGCTGGGAAGCGGACGGCTTTGCGATTACATTTAATCCTAACGGCGGAAGCTGCGAAACCGAAAGCGTTTATACCGCGGCGGACGGAACTCTTTCTGTTATACCGGAGGCGTACCGTTGGAATCACAGCTTTGACGGTTGGTTCACCGAAATGAACGGCGGAACCAAGGTTACGGAGGAAACTGTGTTCACCGAGGACGCAACCCTCTATGCTCACTGGACGGCCACCCATCCCTCCACCGGCGAACAGAGCAAAAAGACCGTTTATATCTCGATTTCTGAGGACGGAAGCTACGTCATCGGAAAGGACAGCGGCAAAACGCTTATGACCGTGGTTCCCATGGAGGTTGATTGGTTCGACCTTTCCGAATACGGACTTTCCGAATATCAGATAAGAGAAAACGGAACCGTGCTCAAGCAGCCCACTGTGCTGCACCTGTTCATACGTGCCCTTGAAAAATATTACCTTGGTGGAGAAACCCTTACTTTGGGCGGAGACGCCATGACTGTGAGCGGAAACGCCGCAAGTATGTTCTTCAATAAATTCTGGGGTCACGATGAAAACCTCGTATATTTCATCAATCACAAATATCCGATTATGCGGGAGGGAGTGGGCGCAACCGCCGACTATATGACCCTCGAAAACGGAGATATAATCGAGGTGGCAATGTATAGCAGCCCCGACTTCTACACAGACAAGAACGCAGGCTTTGCGTATTTCACCGGAGAAGACGGAAAAGCCGTGGAAAATATCGAAATTATGGCGGGAATTGAGCAGACCTTGGTGCTGCACCGTGCAAATGCCGATATGATGAGCGGAAAACCCGGTGACGAAACCGTTTCCGGCGCACAAATATACAGCACGGAGAATATTTCTGCCGCAGGCGGAAACATAACCGCTTGGACTCCCCTTGAAACCACCGGAAGCAACGGCAGCTTCACCTTCACATTCGCAAAAGCGGGCACATACGTCATTGCCGCACCGGGAAGCAGCGTCAGCGCCCCCGGAATTTGCAAAGTAACCGTTCTGCCGAACCCGGTGCTTGACACGGAAAACAAAATCGCCGCAATCGGAACCGTAACCCTCGAAAGCAAGCCCGCCATTGACGCGGCAAGGGATGCTTACAACGCCCTTTCCGAGGAGGACAAGCCGAAGGTTAAGAATTATCAGACTCTTCTTGACGCGGAGGCTGCATATACTCTGCTACTTGACAAAGCAGCCGCGGAAGCCGTTGATAACCTCATCGAAGCCATAGGCGAAGTGGAATATACCGCAGAGAGCAAGGCTAAAATCGACGCTGCCCGCACCGCCTATGACGCATTGACCGAGGCTCAGAAGGCGTTGGCAACGAAGTACGATATGCTCACCGCGGCGGAAAACACTTATGCGGTGCTTGCGGACAAAGCCGCGGCGAAGGCGGTTGAGGATATGATAGCAGCCATTCCGAACGAAAACGAGCTTACTCTTGACGACGAAGCGGGTATTACGGCGGCAAGAGCCGCTTACGGCGCTCTGACCGAGGCTCAAAGGGCATACGTTCCAAACGAAGCTAAGCTCGCCGCGGCGGAAGCAAGGCTTGCGGAGCTGAAAGCCCTTGCCGAGAAGGAAGAAGCCGACCGCAAGGCTGCTCAGAGCGTGACGGATTTGATAAACGCTCTGCCGAACCCGGTGCAGCTTGAGGACAAAGCCAAGGTTGAAGCGGCTCGCGGGGCATACAATATGCTCACCGAGGATCAGAAGCCTCTTGTGGCTCCCGAAGCTCTCGAAAAGCTTGCCGCTGCCGAAAATGAGATTGCCCGCCTTGAAAAAGAACGCGACGACAAAGCCGCGGCGGCAGCAGTAGAAAATCTTATTGCGAACATAGGCGAAGTAACCCTCGAAAGCAAGCCCGCCATTGATACCGCAAGAAACGCATATAACTCTCTCACCGAGGAGCAGAAAGCGTTTGTTGCGAACTATCAAACGCTGGTCGAAGCGGAAGCGGCATACGCACATCTGCTTGACAGCGCAGCGGCAAAAGCAGTTGACGAAGCGGTTGCGAAGCTCGCTCCCGTGACCCTCGAAAGCAAAAATGCCATTGAGGAAGCAAGAAAAGCGTTTGACGAACTTACTCCGGCGCAGAAAGAGCTCCTTGCACCCGAAACCGAGAGCAAGCTCAAGGCTGCGGAAGCCGAATATGCCCGCCTTGTAAAGGAAGCTGCGGACAAAGCCGCGGCTAAGGAAGTCGAGAACAAGATTGCAAGGCTCCAGCCTGTGACCAAGGACAGCGGCGATGCTATAAAAGCCGCCCGCGACGCATACAACGCTCTTACCGAGGAGCAGAAAGCACTTGTTTCCAAAGACTCCGTTGCGGCT
>SFFD01000021.1 GCA_004556975.1 Oscillospiraceae bacterium
TTCGGGGGGAGTCTCACGCGGGAGCGTGAGGGTAGGGGGCGAAACTTTTCTTTTACCGTCTTACGGCTTTTCTTTTGGTTACAAAAGAAAAGGGGTAAGCATCGCCCCATCGACGGAAGCGCGGAGGAATATTGTGGGGTACAAAATGAGAGTAAACGCTATCATTGGTCGCGGATACAACCCCTCAGTCATAGGTGGTTTCTAATTAGAGGAATCAAGGCGTTGGTTTGCCCCTTTGCCGTTCTCCGCTCACGCTTCGGCTTGCGCTATTCTCGCGTTCGCGGACGGCGGCAGTCAAAATTCCTCGCTTCATCCTCCAACGGAGGCGCTCGGAATTTCTACCCTTGCACAGGGGAGCCGAGGCGGCTCCCGCCGCAGAGCACAGATTTCTCTCGGTGCTCAAATCGTGCTCAAGGCTGATGCTCAAGCCGTTTTCCCGATGCTCACCGTGCTCATGCCATATTCGCAAAACAAAAAATCCCGCCTTTCGATAAATCGAAAGACGGGAATAAATCTCGCGGTACCACTTTCGTTGGCAAACTGCCCAAAGCTTATCTTACCGTGTAACGGCGGCGAACCCGTCTGCTTTTACTTACGCGGGGTTTTCCGCGCTTTCCTGCAGACGCTCCGGAATGAGTTCACGCCTTTGCCCTGCCGCGTTGCACCAAACCGCGGCTCTCTGCAAAAAGGGCGCATTGCGCTACTGTTTTCCATCAAAGCGTTTTTCAATGTGTACAGATGTTATTCTAACAACTTTTCATTGCGCTTGTCAAGCGCAATCTTTAAAAAAGCCGATTATTTTTCACCGAAATTGAGTTCCTCAATTTTTGCGTCGCTCCAAAGTCGCTCCAAAGAGTAGAATTCGCGGGTTTCGTCATGGAAAATATGGACGATAACATCGCTGTAATCCATAAGAATCCAGCTTGCGGAGGAATAGCCCTCCACCCTTTTCGGCTTTATGCCGAATTCATGGCCAAGAGTGAAATCCACCTCATCAGACAATGACTGAACATGGCTTTTGTTGCTTGCGGAGCAGATTACAAAATAATCGCCTATGCTGCTGACGTCACAAATCTTGAGTACGCGAATATCCTTTGCCTTTTTTTCGTCCAGTATCTTTGCAATTTTAAGAGCAAGTTCCTTAGATTCCATTGTTGTTTTTCCTTTCTCGAAATCGGTTTTTGTATATGTTATTCTTACGTTTTTATATTCTTCCGCAAGGCCTTCGGTATCCTTTCCCGGAGGAAGTCCGCGGCTTTTCACATCCGCAATAATCCACCTGCAAGAAAAAGCTATGCACTGGTCAAGACTTATTTCGGCAAGGCGGCGGACATAGCAAGCGTCCGGATAGTTTCTGTCTGCGCTTGTAAGGTCGGCAATATAGATTACCTTTTCGAGCATGCTCATTCCGGCACGGCCGGTTGTATGATAGCGCACGGCGTTTATTATATCCTCGTCCGTCACCCCAAGCTCTGTTTGAATATACAGCGAACCGGCTATGGAGTGCCAAAGCGCCGGAGACTTTTCGGTATCTTCATCAAGGACTATGCCGCCATCTTTTATTATTGCAAGCTGTTCTTCGCCCGCCATACCCTTGCATATATCGTGCACCAGCCCCGCAAAACACGCTTTTTCAATATCCGCGCCGTATTTTTCCGCAAGGAACGCCGCTCTGTCCGACACATTCAGCGAATGCTCATAGCGGCTTTGCTTCATCAGGCTTTGCAAAAGCGTTTTTACGGCGTCCTCTTCAAAAGAGCAATATCTTTTCGTGTTCATCAGCCGTTTTTTGCTTCACTTACAGGATAGGTTGCAATAGCTTCCACTGCAGCGGGAAGATAAAAGCCCCTGCCCTGGTCGATTATTTCGACATCGCTTCCGTTTATTTTAAATGTAATATAGAAGCAATCCTCATATGCGCCATAGAAATTGAGGTTGATAATTCCGTTTTCACGAAGCATTATGCTTTGGAAATATCCCGCCTCATCCGCAATGGTATTGAGGGTTTCTTCATCCGCATTCGGATAATACATATTTATCAGCCCTTCTGTAAGGCCGTTCTGATAAATTTCGTCAATAACGGCGGAACCGGTAGGATATTCCCTAAGGTTTGCCCTGCGCAAAGTGTCATCTGCGCCGTATTCATGAAATTCACCGTTTTCAAGATAGAACCAATAGATTTTTGTGGTGGGGTCCTCTTGCTTTGCCTTTTCTTCATCTTCATAATAGTCATATGAGGTGAATTCTGCGGTAAAATCACGGCCGCCCATATAGGTAAGGTGAGAAAAGCTTCCCGAAACTGCCGTTTCATAAACCTTGCTGTTCTCAATTCCAAAAACATAGGTGAGACCGTCGTCATAATTTTCTGCAAAAAGGAAATTAGTTCCGTTTGCGTTCACTATTTCCGGAGTGTGCCATTTTCCGCTTTCTTTTAACTCTGCGGCATAGTTTTCGTTTACGTACCAGAGAACGCCGTCCATATATTCCGCGCCGGCCTTGCCCACAAAAGCAAAAGCTTCATAAGTTCCGTCTTCATCAAAATCGTCAAAGCTGAACCAGATTATATTTCCGTCGCCGTATTCGGCAAGCCGTTCCCTAAGCTGTGTTTCGGTATCGGAAGATTCAATTCCCTTTGCAAGGTCAACCTTGCCCACCGCCTTGTCAAGCAGTTCTTCATAATCTTCCTTCCATCCGCCCGAACATGAGCACAGCGTTATGAGCATGAGCACCGTCAAAAACGTTGCCGCTGTTTTTTTGAGCATATTTTGCCTCCTTGGTATTGCCTTGAGCACAAGGCCGGTTTTTTATCAGTAATAAAGATAGTTATCCCAAATATATTCCGCAACGCCCGGCGGCACCATTGCCGAAATATCATCGCCACGGCGAACCGCTTCGCGGACATCGGTAGAAGAAATTTCTTTTACGTCAATGGGAACAATAATAACCGATGCGCCCATGCTGCGCAGCACCGCTGCTTCAGCTTCCATGGCGGAATCCTCTTCCCAGTTTCTTGCCGCAGCCGCAACGGTGGCTTCGTCAGCGATTTTGCTCCATGCGTGCCACTTTTTAAAAATAAGAAGCTGGTCGCCGCCAAGAAGCAAAAAAAGCTCGTCTTTGGGGTAAATTTCTCTTATTTCCGCAATAGTGTCCGACATATATCCTTCGTCCTCACGGAGGATTTCAATGTTTGAGACCTCGAAATCCGGCAAAGCGCCAAACGCAATGTTGCACATATTAAGCCTGTGCTGCGAAGGCGTTACCGCAAGACCCTTTTTAAACGGCGAACAATATGCAGGAACAATGATTATTTTATCAAGAGAAAGCTCTTTCATAAAGGTTTTTGCGGCGTTTATATGGCCGTTGTGCACCGGGTCAAAGCTTCCTCCGTAAATACCTATCCTCATATATTCTTGCCTCACCGGGGAAGAACTATTTTGGGTTCCTTTTTATTTTGCCTGTAAAGCACAAATTTTCTGCCGATTACCTGAACAGCCTCCGCTTCCGGAATTCCGGCCATGACCTCGGCAATGGCTTCTTTTGCGGAAAGAGGCGCTGTTTCAAGAACGGAAACCTTTACGAGTTCCCTTGCTTCAAGGGCAACCAAAATGTTTTCCACAAGAGCGGGGGTAATTCCGTCCTTGCCGACCTGAAGAATTGCAGGCGCGCTGTTTGCAAGGCCGCGAAGATAGGCTCTTTGCTTAGTAGTTATCATTATCATTCTCCTTATGCTTTTTCTTTTGCTTCAAGCAGCGTTACAAGCTCCCGCAGAGCTTTTCCGCGGTGGCTGATTCTGTCTTTTTCCTCCGGCGAAAGTTCGCCGAAGCTTTTGCCGCAGCTGACGCCGAAAATCGGGTCGTAGCCGAAGCCGCCTTTTCCGTGCTTTTCGTACAAAATCTCGCCGTCGCACCTTCCGCGCGCGCAAATCTCGCTTCCGTCAGGGAAGGCGCATACAATTGCGCATTCAAAATGCGCCGAGCGCTCGCCCTCCGGCACATCCCGCATATTTTTAAGCAGCTTTACTATATTCGCTTCGTCATCGTGCCCGTCGCCGGCATAGCGCGCGCTGTAAATGCCGGGCGCCCCGCCGAGAGAGTCAACGCAAAGTCCGCTGTCATCACCTATGGCGGCTTTGCCGCATGCTTTGCAAATGGCACGGGCCTTAATGGCGGCGTTTTCTGCAAATGTCGCGCCGGTTTCCTCTACTTCTTCGGTAAAGCCGGCATCCTTTGCGGAAATAACGCTGTACCCCAAGGGAGAAAGCATTCGTGTGAATTCTTTCATTTTACCCATGTTCTTTGT
The DNA here is from genome assembly GCA_004556975.1 of Oscillospiraceae bacterium. GTDB lineage: Bacteria > Bacillota > Clostridia > Oscillospirales > Ruminococcaceae > UMGS1668. The sequence continues at coordinate 4,300 of SFFD01000021.1, forward strand.
TGCAATTATGATTTCTTCCATATTACTCCTATGTAAATAGTGGATTTTTGCTTTTATGAACGCCGTAGGAGCGCCCGCGCTGAGGAAACTGCGGCTCAGCCGCCTTTGATAGGCGTGCGTTTTGCGCCGCGCTATCAAAATAATAACCTCAGCCGGTGCGAAGCACCTTTGGCGGTCGGGCATCCGAGGCGTACTGAAAAACCGCCCGGGACCCGGTCAGGGAGGCGGTTGAGATTAGAAACCCGAAAGTCTCCGGTGGAGCGTTTATTCCCCCTTGAGGGGGAGTCTCACGCGGGAGCGTGAAGGTAGGGGTGAAAACTTTTCTTTTACCGTCTTACGGCTTTTCTTTTGGTTACAAAAGAAAAGGGGTAAGTATCGCCCTGCCAACGAAAGCACGGAGGAAAAATCTGCGTACGGAGCGAGAAACGCAGTTAAGCCCGCAGGGGGCGGGCTGCCCTCATCCGTCACGGCGCAGTGCCAAGGCACAGCGCCGCGCCACCTTCCCCAAAGGGGAAGGCTATGGCGGCTGAGCCGCAGCCGACTTTGAGTTTATTCTTATTCAAACAGTGCTTTGGCAAAAGCGTCGGGGTCAAAGGGCTGAAGATCGTCCGCCTGTTCGCCCACGCCGATAAATTTAATCGGAATGCCAAGCTCCTGTTTTATTCCTATGACAACGCCGCCCCGGGCGGTGCCGTCCAGCTTTGTAAGCACAATGCCGGTAATTCCGCATGCCGCGCCGAATTCCCTTGCCTGATTGAGGGCATTCTGCCCCGTCGTTGCGTCAAGCACAAGCAGGGTTTCAACGGAAGAACCTGCCGCTTCGCGCTCGATTATGCGCCCGATTTTAGCAAGCTCGTCCATAAGCCCTTTTTTGTTATGAAGGCGTCCCGCCGTGTCGCAGATAATTATATCCGCGTGGCGCGCTTTGCCCGCGGCAATGGCGTCAAATACAACCGCCGCCGGGTCGGAACCTTCGGAATGTTTGATTATCTCCGCGCCGGAACGCTGCGCCCAAACCTCAAGCTGCTCAATGGCGGCGGCGCGGAAGGTATCCGCCGCCGCAACGACGACTTTTTTGCCCGCGTCCTCAAACCGTTTTGCAAGCTTTCCTATGGTGGTTGTCTTGCCCGCTCCGTTTACGCCGATTACCATAATTATTGCGGGCTTGCTTTCAAGATTAAGCTCCTGGCCGCCGCGAAGCATTTCCGCAATGACCTCCGCCAGCATTTCTCTTACCTTTTCCGGGTCGGTAACTCCGTCTTTTTTTACACGTTTGCGAAGTTCTTCGCAAATGGCGGCAGCGGTAGCAGCGCCGGTATCTCCGAGCACAAGCGCCTCTTCAAGGTCGTCAAAAAGCTCGTCGTTTACGCTTCCGCCGGAAAAAACACCGTCAAAAAGCTGACCGAGGGAATCCCTCGTTTTTTTAAGTCCCTCGCTTATTTTACTGAAAAATCCCAATACTCTGCCTCCTATAATCACTGCTCCTCATCGGAAGCAAGTTTTCTTTCAAGCCACTGTTCCTTTGTAATAAGCACCTGACGGGGCTTGCTGCCCTCAAAGGGTCCAACAACGCCCATTTCTTCCATTTGGTCAATAATGCGCGCCGCCCGGGCATAGCCAAGCTTTAAACGGCGCTGTAAAAGCGAGGTAGAGGCCTGTCCCATTTCCACGACGCACTCAATGGCGGCGGGCAGCATCTCATCCTTGTCGTCAAAGCCTCCGCCCTCGCCCGGGTCGGAAGAAGAGCCTTTTTTGCCTTTTTCCTGTACCGCAAGCTTTTCAATATCATCAAGTATTTCTTCGTCGTATGCGGCCGTGCCGCCGTCCTTAATAAACTTCACCACGTCCTCAACTTCCTTATCGCTTACAAAGCAGCCCTGAATACGGCTCGGCTTTTGGCAGCCGATGGGGCTGTAAAGCATATCGCCGCGTCCAAGAAGCTTTTCTGCGCCGCCGGTGTCAAGAATAATCCGGCTGTCGATAGAGGAAGAAACCGCAAACGCCACGCGGCTTGGAATATTTGCCTTGATAAGTCCGGTGATAACATCTGCGGAGGGGCGCTGGGTCGCGATTACAAGATGCATGCCCGCCGCACGCGCCATTTGCGCAAGACGGCAGATTGCGTCTTCGACTTCGCCCGGCGCCGCCATCATCAAATCTGCAAGCTCATCGATAATGATTACTATTTTCGGCATTTTTTCAAGGTCATCGCGGGCTTCGGCAAGTTCGTTGAAGCCCTTTATATCACGCACGCCGTTTTCTGCAAATGACTTATAGCGCTTAAGCATTTCTGAAACAGCCCAGTTAAGCGCTCCCGCCGCCTTGCGCGGGTCTGTCACTACGGGAACTAGCAGATGCGGTATGCCGTTATATATTCCAAGCTCCACAACCTTGGGGTCAACCATAAGAAGGCGTACATCCTCCGGAGAAGACTTGTACAGCAAAGAGATTATCATTGAGTTTATGCAGACGGATTTACCCGAACCGGTGGAACCGGCAATGAGCAAATGCGGCATTTTCGCAAGGTCGGCAACGGCCACTCTTCCGCTTATGTCGCGGCCGAGCGCCACCGTAAGCTTTGATTTTGCCGCTCTGAATTCGTCAGAATCAATGAGCTCTTTTATGCTTACCACATCGACATTGCGGTTCGGAACCTCTATGCCCACCGCCGCTTTATTTGGAATCGGCGCTTCGATTCGTACGCCGCCCGCCGCAAGGTTAAGGGCAATATCGTCTGCAAGACCCGCTATTTTGCTTATTTTAACGCCCGCGCCCGGCTGAAGTTCGTACCTTGTGACAGCGGGGCCCCTGCTTATGTCTATAACTCTTGCCTGCACACCGAAGCTTTGCAGGGTGTTCACGAGCAAATCCGCATTGTTGCGAAGCTCCTCGGTTATGTCCGCAGAATTTATATGGGGAATGTCCTTGAGCAGGTTCACCGTGGGGAATGTGTAGGGCAGAATTTCGATATCCTCCATAATTTCGGTAATGCGCTGCTGCTCCGCCGCGGCAATCTCCTGATTCTGCTGCTTTTTATCCTTTGTGCTTGCCGGGTCGGACTGCATGGCGCGGCTTATAAGCGCTTCAAGCTGGGGGTCGCTCTTTGCGTCCTCCATCTGCTCCTCGGCGGGCTTTGCGTTTTCCATTTCCTTTTTAATCGCGGCGGTTTCTTTGTCCGCATCGGGCTTTTTCGCCGCTGGCTTAAAGCCGTTTATGACGCTGTCAATATCATCCTGCGGCATAGCCGCTTTTTTCTCTTCGGCGGAAACCACCTTAAAGCCATGTATAGGCTCTGCCGAGGCAACGTTCTTTCTCTGCGGCGCTGTAACCGCCGTAACCGCCGCCGGCTTTGCGGTGCCGTCTTCCCATGGAAGCGGTATATCTATATCGGAACGCGGTTCCTGCTCCTTTGCGCCGGCGGTCTGCTCCGTCTTTCCGAGAAGCTTTTCCTTGGAACGCCGCACCGCAGCGCTTGTGTTTTCATTCTGGTATTTTACAGGCTCGGAATCCAGCGGAATGTCAATCTGAAAGTTTTCTCTGCGCGCGGCGTCCGCTGCGCGATGCTGCTCCACCTGCTCATTATAAACTGTTTTTACTTTTTCGCCGGCTTTTTTAGTGCCGTCGGCAATTCCTCGCAGAGTTGTTCCCGTAATGAGCATGAGCACCGCCAAAATGAGCACAAGCTCCACAATTATAGCCGCGGTTCTTCCCATAAGAGCAAGCCCGGAAACGCCGAACACTATTGAAAGCACGCCGCCGCCGGTAAGCTCTTTTCCGTAATTGAAAAGCTGACCGATTTTTGTGAATACCCCGCCGGAAAGCTCCATATTTTCAGTAAAAACAGTAGTTATTCCGCTTAAAAGCAGAACAAGCACAAGACTTTCCCACCCCTGCGCGGTGGTTGAAAAAGTCGGCCGTTCCATTGTGTTCATCACCGCAAGATAAATGAATACGGGCCCTATAAGATACGCGCACCAGCCGAAAAGCCCGAATATCGCATAGTGAAGCGACTGCCAAAGGCTTTCTCCCTTTACAAAAGCAAGCGCCGTAAAAATTATTCCAAGGGCGAAGAAAATAATAGCATAAAGCTGACGCTGATTAGAAACTTCTTCTGCCTTTTTTGTTGTTTTGGTATTCTTTTTACTTTTTGTTGTCTTTTTTTCTGCCATCTTTTTTATACTCTCCAAAAATGTCTTTTGGTTTTCAGCCAAATGGGGAAAAGCTTTGCGGCGTGTTTTTTTAAGTTGCCGCACGTGCAGCCGGAATTTGCTTTGCCGAAGGCAAACAGCCAAATCAAATTGCCGGCACGCCGCGACCGTGGCTTAAAACCGCACCGCAGTCCCCGTTAAGTGCTCATATATTCCTATGCCGACGGCCGCAAGGCCGACAGCGATTAAATACCACGCAAAATATGTAAAGCGGTCGTTCTTTACAAGGATTTTTACCGTTTTTATTGCGGCAAGCCCGACAAAAAGCGCAGCAGTCATGCCTGCCGCTGCCGCCGCAGGATTTATTTCCACCGTTCCGGAAATGACCCGCGGCAGTTCCAGCAAATTTGCCCCAAGCACCGCCGGAATTCCCATTATAAAAGAAAAAGCAACCGCTTCTTCCCTTTCAACGCCCATAATAAGTCCCACCGAAATAGTGGAGCCGGAGCGCGAAAGCCCCGGAAGAGGCGCAATTCCCTGCATGACGCCCATGGCGAAAGCATCCTTCCACGTCATGTTCTCTGCGGTTCTTCCCCCGGCTTTTACACAGCGCGAAGAAACAATCAGCAAAACAGCCGTAAGCAAAAAGCATATTCCCTCTGCCACTATGTCGCTGTCAGCGGCAAGCGCCGTATAAAAATCCGTAAGAAAGTAAAATCCGCAAAGGGGTAAAAGACTTATTATAAGCAAAAAAATCCGTCTTCTTGCCGGTAAAGCGCAGGTTTTATCAATATGCCCTGAAAAAATTTCTTTGCACATTCCGCAAAGCTCTCTGCACATTGCGGCAATCTCTTTTCTGAAAGCAATAAACACCGCCAGAAGTGTACCCAAATGAAGAAGTATTGAATATATTCCGGCGGCTTCTCCGCTTTCGCCGGAAAAGTGCTGCCAAAGTGAAAGATGTCCGCTGCTTGAAACCGGAAGAAATTCCGTCAGACCCTGAATAACTCCCTGCACCAGCGCATCAAAAATGCTCATTATATGTAAACCCCGCTTTTAAGATGAATTATGTAGCGAAGGCGGCAAAGCCGCAATCGTATTATCTAATTTTATTCATCGTGCTGCCGGGAGAATACTCTGTGCGAAGATAATTTTTCAGGTCTGTTGAAATAAGGCGCGAAACTCGGAACCCCTCCGGCGTATCAATACCCTCAACATATCCTCCGGGAATTCTTCTTGATACCGGCCGCGGGTCGCAGGAGGGAAAAACGCTGTCCATAGGTTCTATTGTCCAAAGGAACATTATCTTTCCGCCTCCTCTTTTTTCTCTTCAATGAGGGAATAGAGGCATTTTATTGCGTCGGAAAGTCCGCCAAGGCGGTCGATAAGCCCTTCGTGAACTGCGGCTTCGCCATCCAGCACAGTGCCCACATCGGTGATAAGCTCGCCCGTTGTGAACATAAGCTCGCGAAAACGCTCCGCCTTTATGTGCGAATTGTCGGTCACAAACTTGGTTATGCGTTCCTGCATTTTGTCAAAATACGAAAGAGTCTGCGGTACGCCAAGCACAAGCCCGTTCATTCGCACGGGATGAATTGTCATTGTTGCCGAAGGCACAATGAACGAAACCTGTGCCGAACAGGCAAGCGGCACGCCTATGGAGTGTCCTCCGCCAAGCACCAGTGAAACGGTGGGCTTGCTCATGCCTGAAATAAGCTCCGCAATGGCAAGTCCCGCTTCAACATCGCCGCCGACGGTGTTAAGCATCACAATAAGCCCCTCGATTTCGGGGTCTTCCTCAATTGCCACAAGCTGCGGAATAACGTGCTCATATTTTGTGCTTTTATTTTGCGGCGGAAGGATATAGTGCCCTTCCACCTGGCCCACAACGGTAAGGCAGTGCACACAGTGCTTGCCCTTCGTTCTGGTTACGGAACCGGTCTTTATTATCTCTTCCGTTTGCTGTGCTGCGGAGTTTTCCTGCTCGTCGCCGCAGTCGCAGCTGTTTTTAATTTCATCAGCCATTGTGCCAAATACCGTCCCTTCAAAAGCTTTTACATCATTTTTTAGTATGCTTCCGAAAAACGGCATTATACGGCATGATAAAATTATCGTATTTTATATTATATCAAATACATTTTAAATATACAAGCAAAAAAATTGTTAAGAAAAGCTGCCTGTTGCTCATCTTCATACATTATGCTACAATTCAATTATAGATAATAGGATGTAAGGAGGTACTTATATGGGTTTGTTACTTGATAAAGCGATTATTTTTGCGGTAAACGCCCACCGCGGCCAACTTCGCAAAGGGTCAAACGCGCCGTATATTCTTCACCCGATGGAAGCCTCCGCCATCGTCGCCGCCATGACCGACGATGAAGAAGTCATAGCCGCCGCGGTGCTTCACGATACGGTGGAGGATACCGCCGTCACCCTTGATGAAATTTGCGAACAGTTCGGCAAACGCGTTGCGGAGCTTGTTGCGGCGGAAAGCGAAAACAAGCGTGAGGATAAGCCCGCGGCTTCCACCTGGAAAATCCGCAAGGAGGAAACCATAGAGCGCCTTAAAACCGCGCCGAAAGAGGTAAAAATGCTCACCCTCGGTGACAAGCTCTCCAACATCCGCTCCATCTGCCGGGACTACGAAGCGCAGGGCGACGCGCTGTGGCAAAGATTCAACCAAAAGGACAAAAACGAGCACCGTTGGTACTACAAAAGCATAGCGGACTGCCTTTCCGACCTTTGCGAGTACCCCGCCTACAAGGAATATGTGTTCCTTGCGGAAAAAACCTTCGGCGAATAACCGCCGAAGGGCGGCGTGCTTTTTGCAATACTTTTTTTGAGGTAGAGGATTATGTACGACAACAATATAAGTACATTTATATGCGTATCCGAATGCGGAAGCCTGCTTAAAGCGGCGGAAAAGCTCTATCTTTCACCCAACGCCGTAAAAAAGCGAATAGACCGCCTTGAGGAAAGCATAGGCACTTGTTTGTTTTCGCGTTCGGCAAAGGGAATGACGCTGACCCCTGCGGGAAAAAGCTTTTATTTCGACTGCAAAAGGCTTGAGGAGGAAATGAACCTTGCCCTGGAGCGGGCAAGAAACATCGAGCTTAAAGAAAACGGCGTAATCCATCTTGGCATGATGGACACGTTCTCGGATGAATTTATACTCTCCGATTGGTTCAACGCAAGAAATAAGCTTGGCAACAGAAAAATAGGCATTGCTTTTTTCGGAACTCAGCCCGAAAATATATCCGAAATGCTCGGCAGCATAGGAAAAAGCATTGACTGTGCCGTGGATATTGCGGATTCGGCGCTTGCCGAAAAGTACGGAACGGCAGTTACCGAAATATCAAAAGCGGAGCTTTGCTTTGCAATTCCTCCGGCACACCGGCTGTTCGGAAAAGAAAATATATCAGCCGAAGATTTCGGCGGAGAGAGCGTCATAGTTCTGAAAAAGGAAAGAATACCGCTTTGGGATTCCCTTATGAAAGATATTTTCCTCGAATACAGTAATATAAAGCAGGAATACACTGATTCCTGCGGGATAAAAACCTTCAATTTTGCCGAAACCGAAAGGAAAATAATCGTCACGCCGGAATATGCTCAAACCATAAATCCGTATTTCAGGTATTTTTCTCTCGGCCAAAAATATACCGTTCCTTTTGGAATATACCATTCTGAAAATGCAACGGAAACTGTTAAAAAATTTCTTGAAATTTTGCAAAATCCAAAGTAATGCAATCGCACCTGCGGTGCCGATATAATTTCGGAGTAAAACAAAGATAATATTTGCTGTTTTAATTTTGCAGTTAGTGATTTAAGCGAAATAGTTTGCACTTTTAGTGCAATCTATTTCGCTTTTTTGAAATTCACATAAAGCAAAACAGATGATATATTTAAGTTAACCTGTTAATAATTTATTGAAAGCGGAGGTCGATTTTATGGAAAGACTTGACGGAAAGAAAATTATTATTACCGGCGGCGCAAGCGGAATGGGAAGAACTACGGTAGAAAATTTTCCGGCTCTCGGCGCAAAAGTAGTTTTCTTTGACGTTAACGATAAAGACGGAGAAGAAGTTGAAAAAATATCCGGCGCAAAATATATTCATGTTGATGTTTCCGACGAGAAAAGCGTACAAGGCGGCTTCAAAGCAGCCGTTGAATACCTCGGCGGACTTGACGTACTTATCCACGCGGCGGCTATCGCGCCCCGCACACCCATTGAATACTGCACCTTTGAGCAGTGGAGAAAAGTGTTCTCCATAAACGCCGACGGCACATATCTTACCAATATGGAAGCTTTCAAATATATGAAAGATCAGGGCTACGGCAATATCGTAAACTTTACCAGCGCAAGCGCGTTTATAGTAAGCCCCTGGCAGCCCTGCTACGGCGCAAGCAAGGGCGCGGTAACATCCTGGAGCCGCGGTCTGGCAAAATGCCTTATGCCATATAACATCAGAGTAAATATGATTGCCCCCAACATTTGGACTCCTCTTACCGACAAGCTTGTGGAATCCATGAAGCCTGAGGAGAGAGAAGCGTTTTACGGCGGCATGAAGGGACTTATGCTCGGCGATAAGCCCGGCGACCTCATCGAGGATTACCTTCCCGTTATTGCCTTTGCCGCAAGCGACAGCGCAAAGTTTATTACCGGTCAAACCATTTCCGTTGACGGCGGCACAATGATGGTCAGATAATAATACCGTTTCTTTTTCTGCAAACAGGCGCGCTCCTCCGTGTTCATTTTGAGCACGGAGGAGCGCGTTTTTTTATTCCGCCGCCGTTTTGCGGTAAATTGATATGAAACAGCCCGTAATACTACGGAAGTGTGGTATCTCTCCGGCCGCTGGCAATGGAAGCAGTCGGCGGAAGCCTTTGAGCAAAATTACCATGCTAAGTATATTGTAACTGCTATTTTTTTGTGTTGCAATCCATCCACCGTAATCTGCACACCCCTTGAGGGTAAAATGCACACAGCAACGACCTTTCGTTAAATTGTTCAAGAATTTCATAAAGAAAAGGCTCTGTGGAAGCTGGTTGTCAGCGACTATAGAGCCTTAATTCTATCTATTTATCTTGAAAACGAACAGAAATTCATAAAAAATAATTGGAAACCAGAACAAATACACATTGTATCAATACTGGTTTCCAATTGTGGTACCGGTGATGGGGGTCGAACCCACACGGTATCGCTACCAACGGATTTTGAGTCCGTCACGTCTGCCAATTCCATCACACCGGCCTGTTGCCATATAAATTTACCACAAATTCTGCTCTTTTGCAATAGTTTTATTCCATCCTTACAGGAATTTTGCAATCCGCAGTTATGGAATCCGGCGTAACGGTGCAGTCCACCGCATAAATTTCAACGCCCGCATCTGCCGCAGCAAAAAGCGCCGCAGCAAATGCGGCATCGGTTTCTTTGTTCGGAGCAAAAGAATTTATTCCTTTCATGGCAATTACAAAAAGTACTGCGGCGCGAAAGCCTGCGGCCTTTGCCTTTGCCAACTCGTGCAGATGCTTTGTTCCGCGCAGGGTGGGCGCATCCGGAAAGCGGGCTTCTCCGGCGCAATTTAGGGTGACTCCTTTTACTTCAAGGAATATTTTGTCGAAACTATCCTCTATGTAAAAATCAAAGCGACTGTTGCCGAATTTTGTTTCCGGCCTTATCAGCTTGCAGCCGGGAAACAGGGTGGGAATATATTCTGCCGCCACCCTGTTGGGAGCAAGACTGTCTATATTCACAATTTCATTGCCGTGGCGCACCGCCACAACATCATATTTGGTTTTTCGCTTTGTGTTTTCCGCCGGGCAAAGGAAAATTTCAGCCCCCGGAACAAGCAGTTCACGCATGCGGCCCGTATTCATAACGTGGCATTGCTCTTGCCTTCCGTCAATTTCCGCAAATGCCGTAAATCTGTTCGGCCGGCTTATAAACCTAGCCGGAATTATTTTTTTATACTTCATAATGCTCACCCTGAATTACATTGTCGCGGCGAAAAGCCGCATTTACCTCATTGAGCACGCGCTTTTTATCTGCCGACCACAGCGGAGCGACAAGGTATTTTTTATCGCCGTCGCCTGTAAGACGGTGAATTGTTATTTGCGGCGGAAGCTGCCGTACGCATTCCTCAAGAGCGGCTATATATTCCTCCATGCTCATAACATCAAAAAGCCCGGCGGCATATTCATCTGCCAAATCCGTACCGCGAAGAACATGAAGAAGCTGAAGCTTGATTCCGTCAGCGCCGCTTTTTCCTATATAAGCGGCTGTCTGCGCCGCCATTTCCGGCGTTTCGCCGGGAAGGCCTATTATCATATGTACAACCGTGTAAAGCCCCGATGCTTTACATCTTTTCATCGCGTCGTCGAACACAGAAAGGGGATATCCCCGGCGAATTCTTTCCGCTGTTTTTTCGTGTATGGTCTGAAGCCCAAGCTCCACCCATACAGGCTTTATTTTGTTAAGGCGCGCAAGAAGCTCAATAACCTCCGGCGGAAGGCAGTCCGGTCGTGTTCCCACCGAAATTGCGGCAATATCCGGGTGGGCTATCGCTTCACCGAAAAGTGCGTTCAGCCGCTCCGCCGGCGCATATGTGCCTGTATAGCTTTGAAAATAGGCTATATATCTGCCGGAAGGGTTCTTTTTTTCCACGCGGCGCTTTGCGCGTTCAATCTGTTCGGTAACGGAAGAGCATTTTTCCTCTGCAAAACTTCCGCTTCCGCCCAGGCAGAAGGAACAGCCGCGGCTGCCGAGAGTTCCGTCTCTGTTCGGGCAGGTAAAACCGCCGTCCAAAGCCAGCTTATAGATTTTTTCGCCGAACTTTTCGCGAAGCTCGTCGTTTAGTGAACGGTAGTACAGCTTTTCCTTCCCCTTTCTGTTTCCTTATTCAATATTGCTTTACAGTACGAAAAAAAAAGTGTATAATTACACGGTAAACGGCGCTTTGCCACCGTAAAATTTTGTTTTGGAGTGAATATCTATGACTTTCCGAGGCCCCATTCTTCTTTCCACTGCCGGAAGTAATTTTTTAAGCATACTTATTCCTTTTCTTTTCAGCGCATCGCTTATGGCGATTGTTTTCTTTATTATGCGTTTCGTTCACAAAAAGCGTCACCCAACCGAAGACGACGTTAAAGAAACAAACCGCAAGCGCCGTGAACGCGAAAAGCTCAAGCGCGAAACCATGGAAAAGGTTACAGACAAGCTTTCCGGCGTAAAGCAAAGCGGCGAAGCAAAAGAGAAGAACGGCCTGCGTTCCGGAAAATACAAGAAGAAAAAGAAAAAATAATCCTCCGGGCGCGGATATTGTCGCTGTCGGAACATTTTTTCTTGGCGTTATTTGATTTTTCGGCGCCGGATTTTCGGTAAAATGCCGCAAAATCCGGCGGCTGTTTCATATTCGCCTGCAGGGTTATAAAAATGCGCCGCAAAGCGGCGCAAGCTAAAAATATCAGTAATCGTTAAGGTCTATGGTATTGATAAGGTCGATAAGCTCTTCAATTCCGCGGCCGGTAAGGGCGCTGGTGATTACTATATGGCGCGCGCCGGCATTTTCAAGAAATGTTACCGCCTGCTCTGTGGGGGTATCTTCCGTATCCGCCTTGGTGACAATGCCGATTACGGGACGCGCAAAGCTCATTGAAAACATTTGGGGAAGGCGGCATATATCGTTGCCGCAGTCGTGGCAAAAGCACACTATATCCGCATCATACGCAGGGGTGATGGCCGCTCCGCGGCTGAAAAACGGAGTATCGGTATATTCGCCGGGGGTATCAATGGCATCTGCCCACGCCTCTATGGACTGGGTTTTGTGATATTGCATATCAAGGTTGTGCAGACGGCGGATGAGTGTGGTTTTTCCGCAGCGGCTGCGCCCGACCAGAATTATTTTTCTGTTTTCGATTTTTTTATCGATTCCAAGCGGCTTGTAATATTCCTCTCTGTCCTCGGGATTTATAAGAGCGGACATTCCGCTGTCTTTCGCTTCCGCCAATTCAGACACCTTCTTTTCAGACAAGGATACTGTTTTTATTATAACTTTTACTTGCTTTTTTTGCAATAGCTTCGGGCAAAACACAGTTTACCAGCGGTCTTAATTTTTATATTAAAAGGAGGCTTTGCTTTTTGCTTAAAATTTTATATGAAGACAAAGCCGCCGTAATAATCGAAAAACCGGCCGAAATGCTGTCAGAGCCTTCTGCCGGCGGCGATGACGTTATTACCGTTCTTTCGGCGCAGCTTGGCGCGCGCTGCTTTCCGGTTCACCGCCTTGACCGCGGCACCGGCGGCGCAATGCTTATTGCCAAAACAAGCGCCGCTGCGGCGGAATTTTCAAGGTTGATTCAGGAACGGTCGGGTTTTGAAAAGAAATACCTTGCGGTAATAAGCGGTGTTCCGGAAGAAGCAGAAGGCCGCTTTGAGGATTTGCTCTTTAAAGATTCGCAAAAAAACAAGGTTTTTATTGTAAAGCGCGAGCGGCGCGGAGTTAAAAAAGCCGTGCTTGAATACCGCGTGCTCAAAACTCTTGAGCACGGCGGAAAGCCGTGCTCGTTGGTGCTTGTAAAGCTTGTCACAGGGCGAACGCACCAGATTCGCGTGCAGTTTGCCGGGCGGAAAATGCCCCTTCTCGGCGACGGCAAATACGGAAGCCGGGATAATAAATGTGAAACCGCCCTTTGGAGCTTTATGCTGTCTTATAAAGACCCGCAAAGCGGAAAAACCGTTTTTGCAAGTTCGCTTCCGCCGAAGGAATACCCGTGGAATATGTTTGACACAGAAAATTTAGTATGGCAGGAGGACGCAGATGCCTGAACTTTCAGATATAAATACCGTTAAAGAAATTCTTTCCCGCCACGGCTTTCATTTTTCAAAAAGCCTTGGGCAAAATTTCATCATAAATCCCGACGTCTGCCCGCGCATTGCCATTGAAAGCGGTGTAAACAAAGAAATATGCGCGCTTGAAATAGGCCCCGGCATAGGCGTTCTTACAAAAGAGCTTGCAAAACGCGCAAAACGCGTGCTTGCCGTTGAAATTGACAAAGTGCTTTTGCCGGTGCTTAAAGAAACTCTGGCGGAGTTTGACAACGTGGATGTGCTTAATGCCGACGTACTGAAAATTGATGTATTCGAAACAGCGAGGAAATATTTCGGCGATACGCCGTTTATCGTCTGCGCGAACCTTCCGTATTATATTACGTCGCCGATTCTTATGAAGCTGCTTGAAGAGGGCTGCGGCGCTGAAAGTATAACCGTCATGGTGCAGAAAGAAGCGGCCCTGCGGATTGCCGCAAAGCCCGGCACCCGGGACTGCGGCGCGCTTACCGCCGCAATTCATTATTACAGCGAGCCGGAAAAGCTTTTCGACGTGGGCAAAAACAGCTTTGTTCCCGCGCCCAAGGTTGATTCTTCCGTTATCCGTCTTAAAATCCGCAAGGAGCCGCCCGTCGCCGTTTCGGACGAGAAGTATTTTTTTAAGGTAATTAAGGCTTCCTTCGGCCAGCGCAGGAAGACCCTCGCGAATTCCGTTTCCGGAGGATTGGGTTTTGGAAAAGATGAAGTTTTATGCGCTCTTGAAAAATGCGGTCTTTCTTCTACGGCGCGCGCTGAAGAGCTTTCTTTGGTCGATTTTGCGGCGTTTTCCGCCGCCCTTGCCGAAATTCAGCAAAACAGGACTTGAAATCTATTATGATGTTGTTATATAATATTATGGATTCCTGCAAAAGTCTTTGCGGAACCTATTATATAAAGTTAGGAGAATAAAAAATGAAAAAGGTTATTTCCGTACTTCTTGTGCTTGCAATGGTATTCTGCTTTGCGGCATGCAACAAAAAAGCCGAAACAGTTGATTTCAAAGTAAGCGACCTTGAGGGCAATATTGTTTACGAATTCTCTGTTGATTACAAAGACGGCGCCACCGCAGGCGAGCTTCTTGAAGAGGGTCTTAAGGCCAACAACATTCCTTATGAGAAATATCAGGACACCATGATTGACGTCATCGGCGACATTGCACAGGATCACGACACCTGGAGCCAGTACTGGTCCTTCTATCTCAACGGCAACTATGCCGAAAAAGGTCTTTGGGAACAGCCTGTTGCCGCAAACGACCTTGTTGAGCTTAAAATGGAAACCTATGCCGCGGGCTGATAAATAATTCCGACGATAAAAGAGCGTTTTCCTTTCGGAAAACGCTCTTTTTTGTTTGCAAAAACTTTTTGAATTATTCTTCCGTCCTAATCCGCAAAATATCGCCTTTCTGAAGCGGGATTTCACATGGGATTTTGAGGATCTGCTGAATCAGCTTCGCGCTTTCAAGGGCGTTGCCGCCTTCGTCACGGATTTCTGTAACGGTGAATTTTTTACCCGTGCTCAAAGGCGAGATTATTTCGAGCACGTCGCCGGGACGAAAATTATTTCGCTGCTCAACGGTGGCAATTCCGTGCTCATAGCCGAGCACCGTCCCCGCGAATTTGCATTTCTGAATATACGCGCCGGAATTGCCGTGGCTGTGTACCATTTCTCCGAAATAAAACGCGCTGGAATAGGGGCGGTGGCTGCAGCTGTCAAGCTCGCGCATTATCACGTCAAGGGGAAGGTCGCCGTCAATGGCGTGGCGGTAAGCGTTAACCACCGTTGCCACATAAAAGGGCGTTTTCATGCGGCCCTCTATTTTAAACGAAGTGACGCCTGCTTCCGCCAGCTTGTCAAGAAAAGGCGCGGCGCACATATCGTATGAGCTTAAAATTGCCATGCCCTTTTCATCTTCCACCACCGGAAAAAATTCACCCGGGCGTTTTTGCTCCATAAGGTGATAGTTCCAGCGGCAGGGCTGGGCGCAGCCGCCGCGGTTGCCGCTTCTTCCCGTAAGGAAAGAGGAAATCATGCATCGACCGGAATATGACATACACATTGCGCCGTGAACGAAAGCTTCAATTTCCATATCCTCCGGCACGCGGCGGCGCAGTTCGCGGATTTCATCAAGGGTCATTTCCCTTGCGAGGACGACTCTTTCCGCCCCCATGGAGCGGTATACCAGCGCAGAATTGAAGTTTGTGCAGTTTGCCTGGGTGCTGACATGTATGGGAAGGCGGGGTTCCGCCGCATGAATTGCCGCAATAAGCCCAAGGTCTGAAACTATTACGGCGTCGGCGCCCGCCTTATAAAGAAAATGCGCGTAATCGCCTGCCAAATCAATTTCTTCATTGCGCGCAAAGCAGTTGACCGTAACATATAGTTTTACTCCGTGGGCATGAGCATAGGCGGCCGCTTCCGCAACCTCCTCTTTGGTAAAGCCTACGGAATCCGCCCGAAGCTGAAGCATCGGCCCGCCGATATATACGGCGTCGGCGCCGAAGCGTACCGCCGTTTTAAGGCATTCCATATCTCCCGCAGGAGCAAGAAGTTCAGGTTTTGCCATTGCAAAGCCCCCTTTTTTGAATACTGTCATAATGATTTATTATATCATGAATTTATGCAAAATTCAAATTGCCGTACTAATAAGCAAATTTACGGCTTATTTAAAAAAGCTTTCACGCATTGCGCAAACAGCCGCAAAACATTTTATGTTTCTAACCCTAAAGGCATGGGCGCAAACAAAAAGTCCGGATTGCTCCGGACTTTTCGACTTTTTATATATTTATATGGTTCCGCGCGCCGCGTTCGCACCATAACGCGCGCGATGCGGCGGGCGCGGGA
>SFFD01000071.1 GCA_004556975.1 Oscillospiraceae bacterium
GAGCTGCGCTGCTTTCTTATTCCTCCTTAGCTCAGTTGGCAGAGCATGCGGCTGTTAACCGCAGGGTCGTTGGTTCGAGCCCGACAGGGGGAGCCAAAACAGCTGGGCGCTTTATAAAAGCGCCCAGCCGTCTTAGAAAACAGGGGCCTTTAGCTCAATTGGTTAGAGCAACCGGCTCATAACCGGTCGGTTTGGGGTTCGAGTCCCTAAAGGCCCACCATATAAATTTAATAGGGGCATAGTGTAATGGTAACATCCCGGTCTCCAAAACCGTTGTTGAGGGTTCGAGTCCTT
Organism: Oscillospiraceae bacterium; assembly: GCA_004556975.1. GTDB lineage: Bacteria > Bacillota > Clostridia > Oscillospirales > Ruminococcaceae > UMGS1668. The sequence goes on from SFFD01000071.1 coordinate 295, forward strand.
CTGCCCCTGCCAAAAGCCTTGAGAACGAGAGTTCTCAAGGCTTATTTTTTATTATTATTCATTTTCCCAAAGGTTATTGTAGTTTTGAAAGTAATAGATAAGAGGTATAAGCAATTGCGGAACACCAGTCCCCGATTGATTTTCAGATTATGTGCGATATAATTATTTCGACAAATATAATATACTTAGGTATTAAAATGAATATTGATGTTGCTTTTGATTTCACATCTGATACTCCAAACTATTGGAATAATTTTTGGTATGACGGCGTTCTTGGTGGAGGCGGTGCCGACCCCGATGCTGTAAGCAAAACATTACAAACTTATCATCAATTTCTATGGAGCAAATTATTACCCAATGGGTAACAAATGAATTTGTCAATGGGAAAGGGCTATGACTATTTATCATGGAAAAACTTTAGATTCGGAAGTGATTCTATACTTGCAAGTTTTCGCTATAGCAGATATCGAAAACTGTTGGAAGAAGTTTCGAAAACAATGCCAAACTATCAGAGCTTTATTGAAGATTTTATACATAGAACTTATACCATTGGTGGGAGTATTATTTTTCCAAAAGAAAATAGTATCAATAGAGCACGAGGTGTTAATCCGTTTATCAAAGATAGGTGGGATTTAACATTGGAGTGCATAAGAAGATATTACAAAAATGACAGTAGTCCTCTTTATGAAACTTTGGTAAAAAACAAAGAATTTTTCGATTTATTTATAGACTTTAAGGGGTATGTTGATTTCTTCTATCTTCAAGATTGTGTATCAACAGATTATCAATCAATAATTTTTTGGATTGGTGACGGAGATTTATCAAAAAATCCAATGCCAAAAACAGTAGATGAGTATTTACTGTGGATTGAAAAACAGCTTGACTTTGTTTCAAAAAGAAACAAAAGAATTGAATTGGAAATTCAACTTTAAACTCAATTTATAAAGCTGTAATAAATTTGACGAAAATATAAACACGGCTAAAAAGAGATTATATTGCAGATGAAGCGGATATACCGGGAACGTAGTATTTTGCGAAATACAAAAATCCCTTGCACGGCGAAGCTTTTTGCCGTGCGAGGGATTTTATTATGCGAAAATTTATAAATATCGCTTTAGCCGACGGTATAAAGCGCGTAAAAATAACCTTTTTTCGCCATAAGCTCGTCAAAGGTGCCGCGTTCCTCAATGTGGCCGTTTTTCATGACCAGAATGCCGTCATAACGGCGCAAAAGAGCTTCGTCAAGAGCGTGAGTTATCACAATCCTTGTAATGCCTTCCAGGCTCAATATATCGCTTGAAACCTGGCGCGCGGTCTGCGCGTCAAGAGCGGCGGTAATTTCATCGGCAAGAAGAACGGAGGATTTTTTAAGCAGGCTGCGCGCAATGGAAATGCGCTGCTTTTCTCCGCCGGAAAGCCCCTTGCCGTTTTCGCCGCAAAGGTATCCGTCTCCACGCTTTTCAATAAGTTCTGAAAGGTGGGCGTGCAAAATTGCAGAATCAACTTCTTCATCGGGAAAATTGCGGAACATTGTAACGTTGTCGCGGATTGAGGCGTTGAAAACAAAAACGTTTTGCTGAATTACGGAAATTATGTCATAGAGAGATTCGCTGCTGATGTCACGCAGCTCTTTTCCGTCAAAGGTAATGCTTCCGGAATAGCCCGTGTTTGCTGCGGTGAGCAGCCCAAGAAGGGTGGATTTTCCGCTGCCGCTTCCGCCTACGATTGCGTAGGCCTTTCCGGCAGCAAACTCGGTTGAAATATTGTGAAGAACGGAGCTTTCGCTGTCGTATCCGAAGGATACATTCTCAAAACAAATTCCCGAATACAGGGTTTCAAGCTGTTCGCTGCCGCCGTTTGAAGAGCTTTCTTCAAGAGCGTGTCCAAGCTTGTCCACAAGGCCGATTGCCGCTTTGCGGCCGGCAAGCATTCCGGGAAGCTCCGCTATGGGCTGAATTACAAAGTTCATAAGGTTTACAAAGGCAAGAACAACGCCCGGGGTAAGTCCTTTTCCGTAAAGCGTAAGGTAAGCACCGGCGATGAAAACGCCGAGTTGAGCAAAACATCCTGTTACGGAGCCAATCATTCCCACAATAATTTTTATACGCTGTTTATCAAATTTCTTTTCTTCAAGCCTTGCATTGCTTTGTGCAAAAAGCTTGAAGATTTCTTTTTCTGCTTTGAAGCTTTTAACCACGGAAAAGCCGGAAAGACAATCTTTAACGGTGGCGACAAAACCGGCGTTCTGTTCCGAAACGCGCCGTTCCGCGCCTTCAAGCCTGCTTCCCGTAAGGATAGAAGCGGCAAACGGAAGTCCAGTAAGCACCAAAGCCACAGCGGTCATAATCGGAGAATAGAGCAGCATCATAACAAACGCACCGATAAAGGTGATAATTTGCTGTAAAATTTTAAATTGCTGCGTTAAATATTCGGTTTCTATGGAAGTGGCGTCGTTTGAAAGGGCAGAGATATAAACCGCCGTGTTTTCATCGCCAAAAGAAGATATGCTTTTCTCTGTAAGCTTTTTAAAGGCAAAATTCTTATATTGTTCAATTGCCCGGCGAAAAAAGCGCGGTTTTGCCGCAAGGTCAACCAGATAGCACACTATGCAAAGAAGAATAAGGGCTGCGCTTATTTCTGTAAGCAGCGGCAGAGAAAGAGCGCCCGCTTCACCGGTGGAGGTGTCAACAAGCTGCTGCATAATCCATGATACAATAAGATTAAGCGTGCTTGAAACCAGCGTTCCCACCAAGAGCACGCAATAAAGCGCTATATTTCCTTTATAGAAACAGGAAATGAGCTGTTTTTTTATACTTTTATTTTTCACTTTCACATATCTCCTTCCAAAGAGAACGAAGTTCTTCATCATCGCTTTGCAAGACGGTATTTTCAATACCTTCAATGGCGGTTTTACCAATGGCGTCATATGCGGCCGCAGGCTTTATTTTTTCCATAAAACGGATGTTTTCAATTTTATAATTGGGAACCGAATCAAATCTTTCGGCAAGCGCTTTTGCTTCCAAAAGCGCCTGTTTTGCAGCGGCACGACCTTCTGTTTTTAGCTTTACTTCGCCAAGGCATACAAGAAACATCACGGAAATTTTATCAAAGGAATTGTTTTTTTCCTCGTAATGAAGCCCGCGCAGAAAATCAAGTCCCCAGTTTATTACGGCGGCGGCATCGGAATAATTTTTGCGTTTAAAATATACGTTTATGTACCCTGTAACGGTTTGAGCGGCTTCAATTGCTATAGAAAGCAGTGACTGTGAAAGAAATGTAACAGCCTCTTCGCACTGCTCGTTGGAAGCAAGCGCAAAACCGATTTCGCTGCTGTTAATATAACAAGGATTATTTTGTTTTAGAATTTCAATGCCGCGGCTTATATCTCCAAGAGAAATATAGCAACCGGCAAGATTACGGCAAATAGAAAGTTCGCTGATATCCGGGTCGTTATTTTGAGATATAAGCGAAAGAGAACGATTGTAAAGCTCAATTCCGCGCCGAAGCATGGCTTTGTCGTTTAAAGAAATACCGAAAAGGTGATAGCAGCTTGCGCTTTCAAAAACAACGTCGAAAAAATTCGGATATTTTGTAAGCGCTTTTTCTGCTTCTGAAAGACAGTCTTTGTTGTGCTCAAGTGAGTATTGCTTCATCAGCGCAATGGATTCCGTACGGCTTTTGCCCTTTATGTCATATCCCAGCAAAACGTCTACGGAAGTATCAAAAAAGCTTGCAAGTTCGATTATAAGGTTTATATCGGGAACGGAAAGCTTTGCTTCCCATTTATAAACCGCACCCGGAGTTACCCCAAGCACTTCTGCAAGCTGCTCTTGAGT
>SFFD01000022.1 GCA_004556975.1 Oscillospiraceae bacterium
CAGTTTGCGATTGACTATGGATGTACAGTTGAGGATTTTTGCAGCAAAGAAACCCTGGTCACAGAACTGCGCCCCAATGATCGGGCACGAAAGCGTGAGGAATTGGGTGTTTTGTCCATGCTGTCCTTTCACGGAAAGCTGGTGATTGCCGCCGCACCGGAGCTTATGGATTGGAGCAGATCCGTTTTGGCGAAGCATTGCAGCGCAGAATGGTGCTTTGAAGCAGGTACGCTTATCAGCATTGATCGCAAATTACAGGAATCTGGCTATGAGATTGATCAGGCGCACTTGTACTTTACACCCAGATTCTCGGTTCCCGCGCCGGTACACCCGGTACGATTCCTGCACAGTGCGGAAATAGCAGAGCTTGAAGACGACGAACGCATTGATGAAGCCTTTCTGTTTGAAGACTATATTGAAGATGTTCTGGGTACCGCAATCTATGATGATGCAGAAACGCTACTGGCTGTAGCGGGCGCAACGGCAAACAGCGAACGGATGTGGGAAATGGGCGTCAATTCCTTTGCCGAGGGCAAAGGCTATGCTGTTTCGGTCTTGTCTGCCCTCACACAGGAGATTCTGAATCAGGAAAAAGTTCCTTACTCGGGCACGGCGCTCTCTCATACAGCGTCCCAGAATGTATCTCTGCGGGCAGGTCTTGTTCCGACTTTTTGCGAGTTAACAACAAAAAAATCGACCTGATCCGCTTGGACAATCTCCACCTTGCTGTGCGAACTTCGCACTGCTTTTGCTTACGATTACTTCGATTCTGCTCGGTTTGGTTACTCTTTGGCAAAAAAGCACCTCTCAAAGAGAGGTGCTTTTTTTGCATGATGCGGACTTGAACCCACGAAAGAAGGAGACCCCACAAAGCCGCAGGCTTTGTGGGGAGAAGAGCAGCGCGCTGCGACGAAAGTCCCATCATCCGCACCAAAAAAGCACCCGAAGGGCTGCTTTTTTATTTACAAAATCCCGATATACTTATAAACCGTCGTCCTGCTCATTCAAAAGACTCTTGCCGGTTCGCTGATGTTGAGCTGTTTTTGCAGGCAGGATAATGCTTATAGAAACAGCGCGCATAAAAAAGTTAAAATTCTTGCTTTTTCAGACCCTGTCTGATATACTATTTCTGAATTTATTTTGCTTTTCGGGAGGGGCTTTATGTCAAAGAGAATCTTGCTTTGCGACGACTCGGCGTTTATAAGAATGATGATGAAGGACATTTTGAACCGAAACGGCTATGAAGTCTGCGGCGAAGCCGCCGACGGATTGCAGGCGGCACAGCGCTATGAGGAGCTTAAACCCGACCTTGTCCTTTTGGACACGGTGATGCCTGAAACGGACGGCGCCGGGGCGCTTGCGAAAATCAAAGCCTTTGACCCTGACGCCGCCGTAATAATACTTTTTGCCGACGGCGAGCGGAAGGCCGCGTGCGAATGTGTTAAAGCCGGCGCCCGGGGCACCATTGTAAAGCCCTTTAAAACCGAACAGGTGCTTGAAGAGATTAAAAGAGTGATCGGCTGAAGGCCGGTCACTTTTTTTGTGACGATTTACGGGCAGCGTACGCTTTTTTACAGAAATCGGCGCTGCTTAAAAATCATAAGCCATAACCGGCAGCCTTTAAGAAATCTTGCATACGGCGGCGCGGCGGAATTAAGCGGTAAAAGGCTGAATTCGGCAACAACAGATTTTCCCTGCGTTTCTTTAAAAGGCGGACTATAATTGTAGGTAAACAAAGGAAGGAGAAAAACCGCCGTGACTAATGCCGGATTTTTAAAACGAACTGCTTTGTGCGGCTTATTATGCGTATTTGTGTTTGTAAGCGCCGCAACCGGAATAGGATGGCTGTTCAGGCTGTGGCAGTTTCCCGAAACCAACATTGTGGTTGTGTACATTCTTTCCGTCGTGGTGACTGCCCGGTGTACGGAGGGGTATATTTGGGGCGTTTTGTCCGCTATTTTGTCTACCTGTGCTTTTAACGCATTTTTTACAGAGCCGTATTTCACTCTGTCGGTGGACGACCCCAACTATTTCATGAAACGGTTTTCACGCACATCCGTTATAACATTGATTTTAATTTTTGCACTGTAAGCTTTATTTTCCCTCCCCGTTTTACCCATAAAAATATGCACCCCAAAAGTCAGACACTTTTGGGGTGCATATCAAAAGACCGGGAAACTTTTTAACCGTTTATTTATTCTGTTCGCCGAAATTATATTCCCGCATGTCGCCCTCGTTTTTTTCAAGGGTGCTTGACATATAAACCTTAAAGAAATTATCGGGAAGATATTTCTGCCAAAGCGCCCAGGCGGGGTCGGCGTCGGTAAGGGTCAGGCTTCCGGCAAAATATTCGGCGTTCAGCCGAACGGCGAATGCCGTCATCGACGATTTTTCCGCGGCGGTGGCAGAACATTCCTCCACCATGGCGGAAACCGAATTTTCGGTAACCGTATCAAAAAATCCGGCGGAAAACTCGGCAAAATCAAGAAGGTCGGAATTCGTTTCGCCCGCGGCGGCAGCCCAGCCTGACACGTTCACGCTTTGGGTTCTGTAGCTTTCGGGCACGCCGTTTCTTACGGTAAGCACGCCGTACTGATTCGGCGAAACCGCCAGGGAGGAGGCGGCAATCTCTGTAAGAGAACCCTCTTTCGCTATGTGCTGTATGTGCAGGTGACCGCAAAGGTTAAGGGCAACGCCGAATTCATCATAAAGAGAAAGCAGCTTTTGACCGCCTATGGCGGTATAGCCGAAGGTGAAAAACCTGTTGTGGGTCAAAAGGGGCTGGTGGCTTACGGAAATGACCGCCGCGCCGCTTTCCTTTGCCGCGGCAAGCTGTTCCTGCGCCCAGGCTGCGGTTTCGTCCCTTACCTTTCCGGCGGTGTCGTTGGCGTTTACGTCAGTAAAAAGCAGGCGCAGCTTTGGCGAAAGCTCCGCCACATAGCTTTGTGAGGCGGAATCTCTGCTTATGGCAAAGTCATAGCCGAAATTTGAATACAGCAAGGGAAAATCGCCGTCGGAAACGCTTTCGAACTCGTCAATGCTTCCGCCGAAGAAGGAATACGCCGCGCCGCCGGCATCGTGGTTGCCGGGCAGAACAAACACGGCGATTCCCGCCTCTTTAAGGGGCATAAGCACGGCGGCAAGGTCGCTGTGGCTTTCATAGGCGCCGTTAAGGGTAAGGTCGCCGCTTAAAATTACGGCGTCGGGCTTCATTTCAAGCATATCCGCCACAAAGGCTTCGCATATTTGCGGGGAGTATTGGGTGACCTTGCCGTCGGTGCGGCTTAAAAAGTCAATAAAATCTTGGCTGTAATCCGTAAGCTTGGGGGAAAGAAAGTGCATATCCGTCGCGTGCACTATGGTGAGCACTTCGTCCTTCGGCGCGCTTTGGCAGCCGTAGCAGGCGGGCACGCAAACAAGCGCAAAAATCAGAATCAGCACGGCTGTTTTGAACAGACCCTTTTTCACATAAATCCTCCTATCGTGCGCACGGGACAAGACCGCCTTTTTTAGCTTTCGCGGTGTCAGAATTCAAATTCGTCCAGGCGGAGCAAAAGGCGGGCATATACCTTCATGGTTTTGACAAGCTGAGAAATGCTGGCACATTCGTCCGGCTGGTGAATGTCGCCGCGGAAAAGACCGAACGGGCTTACGAAATCGGGGTCCTCTGCGCCCAGGGCATAGGCGTTGGGCATATTGCGGGCATAGGTTCCGCCGCCCATGGTATAGGGCTTCCAGTTCTTTTCGGGGAAGACTTCGCCCACGGTTTCCATACAAAGACCCACAAGCGCGGAATCCGCCGGAATGTAAAGCGGAGCGGAATCCGTAACGTCCCCGACGGAAACGCCGTATTTTCCGGCAAATTCGGTAACGGCGGCAAGAATGTCGCCGCCCTTGCAGGTAACGGGATAGCGTACATCTATGCAAAGGTCAAGCCTTCCGTTTTCGGAACGGATAACGCCGCCAACATGGGTAAGCTTGCCGCTTGGCTCATCTTCAAAGGGAGCGGAAATGGATTTGCCGTTATAGTCGGAAAGAACCCTTGCAATAAAGCCAAGCGCAAATTCCGCGCCGCCTTGGGCAAGACCTGCTTTAAGAGCGGCGTTTGCCGCTATGCCGATGGCGTTTATTCCGTTTTCGGGAGTGGAAGCGTGGACGGAAGCGCCCTCTGCGGCAATTTTTATATTTTCGCCGTCGCGCTGAACGCTTACGCGTTCGGTTTTTGCAAGCTTTTCGGCGGCTTCATCAAAAGAAACGCCGGAAAGAACAAGCTCTGCGTGACCGGCGACAACGTTGCGCACGGTGCCGCCGTTAAAGCTTACCAGGTTGGAATCTTCATTGGGAACGGAAAAATGAAAACGCATAATTCCCTTTTCGCCGTGGCAGATGGGGTATGCGCTGTCGGGAGTAAAGGAAACAACGGGCAGCTCCTTTGAGGTGGCTTTATAGTGCTTTATATCCTCCATACCGCATTCCTCGTCGCCGCCCATAAAAATTTCGACGGCGCGGCGCGGAAGAAGATTAAGCTCTTTAAGGCAGCGCACGGCATATACCGAAGCCCAAAGCGGGCCCTTGTCATCCATAACGCCGCGGCCGATCACGGTGTCGCCGTCGTCAAGCCTTGTAAGGGCATAGGGCGGATATTGCCAGTCGCTTCCGCAGGGAACAACGTCAAGGTGACCGAAAATGCCCACCTTTTCGCTGCCTTTGCCAACGTGGGCTACAAGGCAGAAATTATCGCGGTTTTCAACTTCAAAGCCATAGCCCTCCGCCAATTCCTTTGCGGTTTTTAAAGCGGCGGCGCTGCCTTCTCCGAAGGGGAATTCGCCGGGGGCGACGCCGGTGTTCGCCGTAGAGGGCACGGCCACAAGCTGTGCCAAATCGTCAACATATTCCTCTTTGTGGGAATCTATCCATTCGTCTATTCTTTTTAAAGTATCTTTATCGGGCATATCAAAGCCTCCTTTATGGAATTTTACAGAATATTATTTTATTATAATAATTGTAGCACGCTAAAGGATTAAAGTAAATAGATAAAAGAAAAAAGCCGGATTCCCTTTTTCGGAAAACGGCTTTTATCGGTTATGCTTTTGCTTTTTGCCCGGCGGAAAGAAGGCGCCGCAGGCGGATTTCGGCGCTATACTCCCCTGTCAAAGGTGTGCACCCAGTCCGCTTTAAGATAATATATAAGGAACACAACGCAGCTTGTGCACCAGGTTATGGGGTACGCCCAAAAGATGGTTTCGATTACCGGAAACGCCTTTACGGCAAGGGTGATATATGTAACGCGAAGTATGCACCAACAGGCAAGCATGGTAAACATGGGCATTCGGGCGCGGCCCGCGCCGCGCATAACGGCGGAAACGCCGTGGGCAAAGGCAAGGGCAAAGAAGAAAAAGCATTCCGTCCGCATTTGAGAAACGCCGATGCTTACCACGGCGGGGTCGTCGTTGAATATTCTTATTACGGCGGGGCAGATAAAATAAAGAACCACGCCGAAAAGCTCTGCAAGAGCCATCGCGCAGAAAATGCCGAAGCGAGCACCGCGTTTGGCGCGTTCATGCTCGCCCGCGCCAAGGTTCTGGCCGATAAAGGTGGTTATGGCGGCGGTGAACGCCGTAATGGGCAGAAAGACAAAGCCCTCTACCTTTGAATATGAACCGCAGCCCGCCATTGCGTCCGCGCCGAAGGCGTTGATGTTGCTTTGCACCACGACGTTCGCTATGGAAATTATGGAGTTCTGTATGCCGGAGGGAATTCCCTGACCGGCAATCTGGCGGAGCATGGGCATATCAAAGCGGATTTTTTTGAAAACAACGCGTTCCGGTCCGGTGGCGCGCAAAAGCTTGGCAAAGCACATAACGGCGCTTACGGCCTGGCTTATTACGGTGGCAAGCGCCGCGCCCGCAACCCCCATTTTAAGCGGGCCGACAAATATAAGGTCGAATACAACATTCACCACCGAGGAGAAAATAAGGTAATAAAGCGGGGTTTTGCTGTCGCCCACCGCCCGCAGGATTCCCATGCAGGTATTATACATTAAAGAGAAGAATGCTCCGAGGAAATACAGGCGGAAATACGTTGTAGAAAGGGGCAGAACGTCCTCCGGTGTGTTCATAATTATGAGCATTTGCGGAGCCAGAAAAATTCCGAGCACGGACATAAGCACGCCGCAAACCGCGCCGAAGGCTATGTTTGTGTGAACGGCAGCCTCCATGGCTTTATAGTCCTTTGCGCCGAAATAGCGGCTTATAACAACGCCGGCGCCCAGCGAAAGACCCATAAAAAAGCCGGTCATCATAAAAATAAGGTTGCCGCTGCTTGCCACGGCGGCAAGGGCGCCCTTGCCCGAAAAGTTACCTACAATTATGCTGTCGGCGGTGTTATAAAGCTGCTGAAAAAGCTGGCCGAGAAATACCGGCACCGCAAAAGCGACCATGTTGCGCCAGATTGAGCCGGAGGTCATATCGAGATTTTTGTCTTTTCCTTTCAAACGGTCACTTCCCTGCTTGAAAATATAATGTTTTCGCCGCGCCGGGGCGCGGATTATATAAAGGCGCTTTTCGGCGCGTAAATTTAATTATATTACTATTCAGACAAACGGTCAAGCGTGCTTTTGCCAAAACCCGGCGCTTTTAAAAAAGTTTTTATTTTAACAAAAACGGCTTCCCATAAAGGGAAGCCGAAAAGCGCAAAGCTTTTTATTATCAAAAATCCACTTCCTCAAGCCTTATAAGGGTTGCAATGTAAACCTTAAGGGCTTCAAGAAGCCAGTCAACGCAGGCGGCCTCATCAACGCCGTGAATTGAACCGGCAAAATCGGGCATGGGGCGATCGGGGTGTTCCGGCCCGAAGGAAGCAGCGTTGGGGAAATGGCGGGCATAGGTGCCGCCGCCCATGGTAAAGGTTTGAGCATGCTCGCCGGTGACCTCGTTATAGGTGTTAAGGCAGGTCTGAATCTCAGTGCTGTTGGGGTCGATATAAAAGGGCACTATATCGTCCTTTACAATTACCTCGGCAGCGCCGTTTGCCGCATTGTTAAGCGCTTCGGCAATTTTTTTGCCGCTTGTGCTGGTGGGGTAGCGGGAATCGACGCTTTGCAGGATTCGCCCATCCTTAATGCGAATCATGCCGCCGACAATGGTAAGCGGACTAAAGCGGCCGTCTTCGGAATCCGCGCCGACGCCCTTGCCGTAGGGGGAGCTGTGCAGCTTTTTGAGCACGGAAAGATACTCTGCCTCTTCGTTTGAGCACAGGCCGTTGTCAAGAATGAAATTTATGAGCACGCCTATGGCGTTCACCGTGCCCTCCGGCAAAGAGGCGTGGCCGCTTTTGCCGGCGGCAACAAGGGTGATTTTGCCGTCGGCGGCGGAAACGGAAACGCTTTCGGTGCTTTCGGGAAGCTTGCCGCTGCATTTGAGCACGGCGGTGGCTTTGTCCGGAACGGCATTAACGGCAAAGCCACCGTTTATGGAAATTATTGTGTCAAGGGGGCATTTTGAAACAAGCTCGCCATGAAAAATGCCTTTTTCGCCGTTGCAAACGGGAAAATCGGCGTCCGGGCTGAAGCAGAACGCCGGCGCGGGGTAATTTTTAAGGTAATATTCCACGTCGTCCATGTGGGTTTCTTCGTTGGAACCGAGCAGCGCCCGCACGCCGTAGCGCAGGGGGACGTTCTTTTCCTTTAAATATTTAAGGGCGTAAAGGCAGATTATTGAAGGACCCTTGTCGTCGAGCACGCCGCGGCCGATAATCCAGCCGTCGCGTTCGCGCATGGTATAGGGGTCGGCGCTCCAGCCGTCGCCGGCGGGTACAACGTCCACATGGGTAATGGTGGCAAGATATTTTTCGCTTTCGCCGCGAATTTCGCCGCAGCCTATGCGGTTTTCAAAATTGCGGGTTTCAAGGCCAAGCTCTGCGGCAATTTCAAGCCCAAGCTCCAAGGCGCGCTTTGGCTCTTTGCCATAGGGGGCGTCGGGCTGCGCCTCGCCCTCTACGCTGGGCACTGCCACAAGGCGGCCTATGTCGCGGATGATTCCGGCGCGGTTTTGCTCAATGAATAAATCTATGTCTTTATAATCAATATTCATGGCGGTTCTCCTTTTCGGTAAATTATATATGAATAAAGTATACCCGCAAAAATTCATCGGTCAAGGGGGTTTAAGAAAATATTTTTTTCCTACCCCGGCAAAGGGCGGCGAAAAAGGCGCATTTTCGGCAAAAAAGCTTCCCGCCCTTTGGCGGGAAGCCTTCTTAAAAAAACTTATTTTTCCTCAAGCTTTGCGCAGATTGCGGCAAAGGTTTGGCGGCTTATGTCATGCTCGATTTTGCAGGCGTCCGCCTCGGCGGTTTTGCCGTCGACGCCAAGGCTTTTAAAAAACTCGGTGAGCACGTGGTGGCGGTCAAGTGTGCGTGAAGCGATTTCCATGCCCTTTTCCGTAAGGGTGATAAGCCCGCTTTTGTCCATGGAAATATAGCCGTTTTCGCGAAGGCGCTTTGTGGCGTAGCTTACGCTGGGCTTTGTTACGCCAAGATAATCCGCGACGTCGATGGAGCGGATATAGCCGTATTTTTCTTTCATCATAAGCATGGCTTCAAGATAATCTTCGGAAGCCCTTAAAATTTTCATGGCGCGCACTTTCCTTTTCTTCAAATTGCCTTTAGTGTAGCACAGCCTGTATAAAATTGCAAGAAGTTTGCCCACGCTTTAAAGCCGACGAAGCCGGGGCGCGGTTTAAAAAGCGCCCGGGGCATTAAAAAAATAACGGAAAAGGCTTGACAAACTCGGTTAGAGGTGTTAAACTGGTGAACAGTTAAGCTGCCTTAACCGCCTTTGTGCCTATCCGGGCGAAAAGGCAATATTTTTTGAAGCATAGTTAGAATAATCTAACTGAAACAGGGAGGAAACAGCATGATGCCGCTTTCACTTGCGGACGCAGGCAAAGAAAACCTTATTATTAAAGTGGGCGGAAAGCCGGAGGTTAAAAAGCACCTTGAAAATCTCGGCTTTGTCGCCGGAGGAACGGCAACGCTGATTTATTCCATGGGTGGCAATGTCATCGTGAAGGTTAAAGAATCCCGCGTTGCTATCAGCGAAGAAATGGCAAAAAAGATTATGATTTAAACGCCGCGCCGGCAGGACAAAATCAGCCGGAATTAAGTTTTTGACGTATTTTTATAAAAAAAGGAGATACAGCAATGAAAACGCTTCGTAACGCCGCCATCGGCGAAACCGTTAAGGTTGTTAAGCTTTATGGCGAAGGCCCCATCAAGCGCCGCATTATGGATATGGGTATTACCAAGGGCGTTGAAATTTATGTCCGCAAGGTTGCACCTCTTGGCGACCCGATGGAAGTTACCGTTCGCGGTTATGAGCTTAGCCTTCGCAAGGCGGACGCCGAAATGATAGAGGTGGAATAATTCGGCGAGAGCGCCGCGCCGTATGGGTGAAAAACAGCCCCGCCGGATTTTCTTAAGAGAACGGCAGGGCGCTTTGTGCACCGCCCTGCCGTTCGGCGGCGGCGCCCGCCTTTGGCGGCAAGCCTCTTTCGGCTTTGTTTTGCAAAAGCCGCCGGAAGAAATCTGAAAATAAAACAGCTTTCGGGAAGTATTTTAAGCACTGGTTAGATAAATCTAACTGAAAGGAGCAGAGATATGGAAAACCAGATAAGAATTGCCCTTGCGGGCAACCCAAACTCGGGTAAAACAACGCTTTTCAACGCGCTTACCGGTTCTAACCAATTTGTGGGCAACTGGCCCGGCGTAACTGTTGAGAAAAAAGAAGGGAAGCTTAAAAAACACGATGATGTGGTCATTATGGATCTGCCGGGCATTTATTCCCTTTCTCCCTATACTCTTGAGGAAGTGGTCGCCCGCAGCTACCTTATCACCGAGCGCCCGGACGCAATCCTTAACATCGTCGACGGCACCAACCTTGAAAGAAACCTTTATCTTACCACCCAGCTTACCGAGCTTGGAATTCCCGTGGTTGTTGCGGTAAACATGATGGACGCTGTTCGCAAAAGCGGCGACAAAATCAACATTGACGAGCTTTCAAGAGAGCTTGGCTGCAAGGTTGTTGAAATTTCCGCGCTGAAGGGCGAGGGCGTTGCGGAGGCGGCGGAAGAAGCAATAAAAGCCGCAAAGGGCGCAAAAACCGTTCCCATGCACACCTTTTCCGGCCCGGTTGAGCACGCCCTTGCCCACATTGAGGAAGCCGCGGTGCATAATATGCCTTTGGAGCAGCAGCGCTGGTACGCAATCAAGATTTTTGAGCGCGACGACAAGGTTCTTCAACAGCTTGACATTCCGGCAAAGACCATGCAGCACATCGAGGAGGACATCACAGCCGCCGAAACCGAGCTTGACGACGATTCCGAATCCATCATCACCAACGAGCGCTATGTTTACATCGCACAGGTGCTCAAGGGTTGCTACAAGAAGAAAAACGCGGGCGGGCTTTCCGCCTCCGATAAAATCGATAAAATCGTAACAAGCCGCTGGCTTGGTCTGCCGATTTTCGCGGTAGTTATGTTCCTTGTTTACTACATCGCCATGGTCGCCGTGGGCGCGCCCGCTACCGACTGGGCGAACGACGGTCTGTTCGGCGACGGCTGGCATCTTTTCGGAATCGGGAGCAGCGAATATGGCGACGCCTCCGACGCATACAGCGACGCTATGACCGCCGCGGGAGCTTTCGTTGACTTTGACGCCGAAGCAGAGGACTTTGACGCAGACGCGGCTCTTGCCGAGCTTGAAGCATACAAGCCCGATAGTGAAAACGCCACCGCAACCGCGGAGGTCGAGGATGAAGAAACCCTTGCGGTAAGCGATATGACCGTTTATTACAGCGAGGTTCCGAAAAATGCCGACGAAGATTTCACCATCGGCACCACCTATCTTGAAGCTGTCGAATATTTTGAGAAAAACGGCTTTGAAGCGCCCGACCCTGCGGATTACGGCGTTTGGGTGCCCGGTGTTCCGGTTCTTGTAGAGAATCTTCTTGACAAAGCAAACTGTGCCGAATGGCTTAAAGGACTCATCCTCGACGGTATCGTAGCCGGCGTCGGCGCGGTTCTCGGCTTTGTTCCGCAAATGCTTGTGCTGTTCCTCATGCTGGCGTTCCTTGAAGCCTGCGGCTATATGGCGCGTATCGCCTTTGTTCTTGACCGTGTGTTCCGTAAATTCGGACTTTCCGGCAAGAGCTTTATTCCGATGCTCATCGGCGTTGGCTGCGGCGTTCCCGGAATCATGGCTTCAAGAACAATTGAAAACGAACGCGACCGCAGAATGACCATTATGACCACCACCTTTATTCCCTGCGGCGCAAAGGTGCCCTTTATCGGAATGATTGCGGGCGCGCTCTTTGGGGGAAGCCCCTGGGTTTCCACCTCCGCATACTTCATCGGCATGGCGGCGATCATCGTTTCCGGCATTATGCTAAAAAAGACCAAGATGTTCTCCGGCGAGCCGGCGCCCTTCGTTATGGAGCTGCCCGCATACCGCCTGCCGACGGTGAAGAACGTTCTTCGTTCCGTGTGGGAACGCGGCCGGAGCTTTGTTACAAAGGCCGGAACGGTAATTCTGCTTTCCACCATCCTTGTTTGGTTCACCACTTACTTCGGATTTGTTGACGGAAAGCTGTGTATGCTTTCGGAAGAACAGATAGATTCTTCAATTCTTGCCTTTATCGGCAGGCTGATTTCATGGATATTCATACCCCTTGGCTGGGGCAGCTGGCAGGCGGCCGTTGCTTCCGTCACCGGGCTTGCGGCAAAGGAAAACATAGTCGGCACTCTCGGTATTCTTTACGGCGGGGGCGGCGGCACTGTTTATCAGAACCTTGCAGCTGCCTTCAACGGAATCACCGGCTATTCCTTCCTTGTATTCAACCTTCTCTGCGCACCTTGCTTCGCAGCAATCGGCGCTATGAAGCGCGAAATGAACAACGCAAAACGGACCTGGTTCGCAATCGGTTATCAGTGCGGCTTTGCCTATGCGGTTTCGCTTATGATTAACCAGTTTGGCAGCGCTTTCACCGGTCACCTCAATATCGTTGGACTTATCGCCGCTGCTTTGGTTCTTGCGTTTATGCTTTATATGCTCTTTAAGCCCTATAAGGAAGCCGCCAGGCTTTCCGCTGAAATTTGATAAGCGGAAAACCGGGTCTTTGAATTTATAATGAAGGAGTGATTTTCAATGTTAGCATGGCTTTCTGCAAACCTTTCTACCGTAATTATTTCTGCGGTTTTGCTTGCCATAGTGATTGCAATTTTCGTTTACCTTATTAACCGGAAGAAAAGCGGAAAATCCGCCTGTGGGTGCGGATGTGAAAACTGCGCCCTGCGCGGCGGGTGCAGGGGCGAAAAAGAATAAATCCGCCAAAGCGAAAAACGCCGGGCAAATCAGAGCCTTGGCGCCGTCTTACGGCAGAAACAGCGAAGGCGTAAGCCCCGCAGGGCGAAGGATATGCGCCGAAAACAAGACCGGGCGGCGGGATTGTCAACCCCGCCGCCCGGAGAATATGCTTTATAATCTAATTAACAGGCCGCGCAGCTTTGAGCACGGGCGTGCCGCATTCACGGCAGAACTTATCGCCCTTTATCAGTTTCGCGCCGCATTCGGTGCAGAAATTCTGCGCTTTCTGCTCCTGCGGCTTTGATTTATCCGTTATGATAAAATCATAGGTAACCGCGCCCGAAGAATCATAAACCTGCTTTTTTGCGTAAACGGAGAAATTTTCTCCGTATTTCACCGTTATGAGCTTTTCCGTCTCTTTTGTAACCAGTGTGTCGGCGCCTTCATAATATGTTTCCTGCTGCAGTACGGCAACCACCGCCGAAGCTTCACCCAGCTCTTTTATTCGCAAAAGTCTTTCCGACGGTTTAAGCGGAGTGTTGGGAATCTTCTTTCGGGTGACCGGCTTTGTAAAATCCATTGCGGCAGGCAGCACTTCAAGCTGATATAATTTATCAAGAATTATATCGCCTTCTTTTATAACAAATTCAGGAGAGCCCTTTCCCCCGTTTTCAAAACGGAGATCGGTCCTTTTTAAAACATATGTCGGTTTCATAATTCCTCCGTTTGCCAAGGGCAATTCGATTATGCCCAAAGCACTGATGAAAATAACAGCTGCAATTTTGTTTATTATATCACAAAGCGGCGGATTTTTCTGCCGCAAAAACAAAAACGTCCGAACCTTTTCAGTACGGGCGTTATGGGTATAAATCATATATCAGGCTTTACGGTTTCGCCCGGCTGTTCCCTTGCAGACGCTTGTTTTCCGTACCCGCTTCATTCGGTCGCCGCGGCTGTAAATATTGTGAAGCTGTTATAAGAACACCCGCCCCGGGGCGCGCTTTTTATAATCCGGCACGTTCGGCGCAAAGCGCCGCGCGGGCAGGCTTGCCGGTTTATGTAATACAGAAACAAAAAGGGTGGGCTTTAAACTGCAAAAAGGCGAAAAGCCTTTCAGTTTCAGGCGTTCTCTATGTCGTTTTTGAAGGCGTGGCGCTTTTCCTCCATGCGGAAGGAAAGGGTCATAAGGCTGTCGCTTAAGTGAACGTTCTGCACCTCAATGCGGTCGTCGGAGCGAAGGTCCACCGGCGCAAAGTTCCAAACGCCCTTTACCCCGCCGCGGATGGATTTTTCAAGAATATCGGCGGCGGCGCCGGCGGGCGCGGTAATTACGACTATGTCAACGCTGTTTTCGGCAAGATAATCTTCAAAAAGGGCGACGTTTATAATCGGCACGCCGCAGATTTGCATACCCTCGAACATAAGGCTGCTGTCAAAAACGGCGTCAATAAAAAAGCCGTCTTCGTTGAATTCCTTAAAGCTTATAATTGCGCGGCCAAGGTTGCCCGCGCCGACCACCACCATATGGTGCTTGCGGTTAAGGCCGAGAAGCCCCGCAAGCCATGTTTTCAGCGTTTCGGTATTATAGCTGTCTACGCCGCCGCAGGTGAAAAAGTCCTGGCGCACCTGTGCGCTTGTGTTGCCTATGCGGTTTGCAAGCTCGCCGGAGGTAACGCTGTTTATTCCTTCCGATTTCATTACGCAGACGTGGCGGTAATATGCCGGCAAACGCCGTGCAAGCGCGTCAGAAAGAGTTTTTTTATCTTTTGACATTTAAAACGGTCCCCTTACTGAAAATTCTGCGGCGCAAAACATTAAACGCCCGATTTTTTAATCATATGTATAATTATAATAAATTTTTTCGTTCGGTTCAATAACATAATATACAAAATCCGATGAAATTTTAGAAATTTATACAAATATCAATACAATAACGTTACTATTATAACAATTACTTTTTTGTTTTGCAATAATTTTGCGCCGCAAAACCCCGCAAAGCAAAACCGGCAAAAGAAATTTTTGCCGCGCGCTTTGCCGAAAACAAAAAAGCTTCCGTGCTCATTTGAGCACGGAAGCTTTTTTACTCCGCCGTAAGGGGAGAATAATATTTGTTTTTATAATCTATATAGTGCTCGACAAAATGCTCGGTATCGCCCCGGTGAATACGGCGGACGAATTCCTCTTCGGAAAAGGTTCCGCGGCGGTACTGCACCGCAAGGGAAACGCCGATGTTGGAACAGTGCTTGGCAATCCGCTCAACGTCGATAAGGGTGCCCACAAAAAGAGAGCCGGCTTCATAGGAGCATTCGCCGCTTTTAAGGCGCGCTGTGTGGCGCGAGCTGATAAGCTCCGTCATTTCGCCCACAACGGCGCAGAAGGGTTCAATTTCCGCGGCGGCGCGGCGGTTTTGTTCAGAGGAACAGCGCATTGCCGATATGCAAAGGTCAAGCACCGCGCGGCTTAAGCAGTCAAGCTCCGCCTTTCCGCCGGGGGTAAGGCCCTTGCCCTTGGCAAGAATGTCGCCGGCGGTGTCGCTTATGCTTATGGCGTGCTGCGCAATATGGTGGCAGTCGTCGCTGCGCGTCAAAAGACCGGTGACGGCCTTGGCCTCTTCTTCGGAAAGCTCACATTCCGCAATTTTAAGCAGATAGGCGTTCAGCGCCTCGTTCATGCGCATAACGGCGGTATAAAGCTCGTTTATGCGGTCGGTGGAAACGCTTTTGTCGCCGCCGAGGCGCGAAAGCGCGCCCGCAACACATTCCGAAGTAAGGTTTGCGATTTTGGAATTTATGATTCCCGCAGCCTGAATTGCAAGGCTCGGCGTTACAAGCAGGTGCTCGTCAAGGGCGGAAACGTCGCTGTCGACCTCGGTGCCGTCGCTTGGCACGGTAAGCATGCAAAGCTTTTCAAGCAGCTTTGTAAAGGGAATGAACACAAGGGTCATTACCACGTTGAACAGGGTGTGAAAATTCGCTATGCCGCTTTTGTCAATGGCTTCGCTCCAAAAGGTAAAAACGCCGGTGCTTTTAAGCACAAGCACGCCGGCGGTGAAAAGCACCGTTCCGATGACGTTGAAATAAAGGTGAGAAAGCGCCGTGCGCTTTGCGGCTTTTGAGGCGCCCACGCAGGAAATCATTGAGGTTACGGTGGTGCCTATGTTCTGGCCGAGGATTATGGGGATTGCCGCCGACCAGGAAATGGCGCCCGTGGTGGAAAGCGCCTGAAGAATACCAACGGAGGCGGAGGAGCTTTGCAGCACCGCGGTTACCGCGGCGCCCGCCAAAATTCCAAGGAACATATTGCTTCCGAGGGTGGAAAAAAGGGTTGACATAACGGGCGATTCCTTAAGCCCGTTAAGCGAGCTTTCCATTTGCAGCATTCCCATAAAAAGCACGCCGAAAGAAACAAGCATTTCGCCGGTGGAACGGATTTTTGCCTTTTTGCCGAACATTATCATCGCCGCGCCCACAAGGGCAAACACCGGAGCAAAGGTAGAGGGCTTGAAAAGCTGAAGAAGAAAACTGTCGCCTTCAAGCTCGGTAAGGCGAAGTATGTGCGAAGTGATTGTGGTGCCCACGTTTGAACCCATTATTATGCCTATGGCTTGAGAAAGCTTGATTATTCCGGAGTTTACAAGCCCGACGGCGATTACCGTGGTGGCGCTTGAGCTTTGAACAAGCGCCGTTATGGCAGCGCCCAAAAGCACGCTTTTCCAAACGCTTCCCGTAAGCTTTTCAAGAATCTGAGAAAGCTTTCTTCCCGAAATTTTTTCAAGGCTTGAGGAAAGGCAGTGCATTCCGTAAAGAAAAAGCGCAAGACCGCCCGCGGTTGAAAGAGCGTCATAAAAGGTATACAAAATATTTTCCTCCCCATGTGAAAATATAAGCGAACATTATTCTATTTTACATTATAAATCATTTTGTGCGCAAATAAAAGAGTTTTGTAAAAAAACCTTTTTTTCAAAGAGGGCGGCGGGGGCTTTATTTATGCGCGCAAAGCATAAAAAAAGGCGGCTTCCCTGCGGAAGCCGCCTCGGTATCGGGATTTTGGAGCAAATCAGCCGAAAACTTTTTCGACGGTGTCTTTTGCAATCATAATCTCTTCGTTGGTGGGGATTACCCATGCTTCGACCTTGGAATCGCCGGTCTGGAAGGAAGCCTCTTTGCGGGAAGCATTGTTGTTAAGCTCTTCGCCGATGGAAAGGCCGAGGTATTCCATATTTTCACAGATGGCGGCGCGCTGTCTTGCGGAGTTTTCGCCTATGCCGCCGGTGAAGATGACGGCGTCAACGCCGCCCATGGCCGCGGCATAGCCGCCGACGAATTTCTTAATCTGGTAATCGAACATATCAAGGGCAAGCTTTGCTCTTTCGTTGCCCTCGTCTGCGGCGGACTCAAGGTCGCGGCAGTCGGAGCTGATTCCGGAAATTCCGAGGAAGCCGGATTTTTTATTCATAAGGTTGGACATCTGTTCGGGGGTAAGACCCTCTTTATCCATAACGTAAGTAACAACGCTGGGGTCGATGCCGCCGCAGCGGGTGCCCATAATGAAGCCGTCAAGAGGGGTAAGACCCATGGAGGTGTCAACTACCTTGCCGTCTTTAACAGCGGAAAGAGAGGAGCCGTTGCCAAGGTGGCAGATGATAAGCCTGGTGCCGACGGGGTTCTTGCCGGTGATTTCAAAATATCTTTTGGTGATATAGCGGTGAGAAGTTCCGTGGAAACCATAGCGGCGGATGGAATATTTCTCATAGTATTCATAAGGAATGCCGAACATATAGGCTTTCGGCGGCATGGTCTGGTGGAAGGAGGTGTCGAAAACGGCAACCATGGGGGTTTCTTTTCCGAAAACTTCCTGGCAGGCTTTCATGGCGACGGCCTGTGGCGGGTTATGAAGCGGGCCGAGGTCTTTGAACTTTACGCCGATGTCCTCGATAACCTCGTCGGTGATGATGGTGGACGCTTTATACTTTTCGGAACCGTGGAGAACGCGGTGGCCGATAGCCTTGATTTCCTTAATGTCGGAAACAACTTTGTTTTCGCCTTCGGTAAGGAGCTTTACAAGCTCTTCAAAAGCTTCTTTGTGGGTGGGGAAGGAAACGTCATATTCGGTCTTCCAGCCTGCGGCGGTTTTGTGGCTGATGTGGCCGCCTATGCCGATTCTTTCGCAAAGACCCTTTGCGACAACTTCTTCGGTGTCCATCTCGATAAGCTGGTACTTAAGGGAAGAGCTGCCTGCGTTGATAACAAGTACTTTCATTTTTCTGAATACCTCCAAGATAATTTCGTCGATAATTTCGTCCCGTGCCGTTTTGCCGCATTAGGGCAAAAAATACTTCCGTTCCTGTTTGACATTCGGGTAACAATTATATATTATTACATTATGGACAAAATTGCAAGACGAACAGCGTTAAAAAGTTTGCCGCAGGCAATTTTTTGGCGGAGCTTGCGGCAAAATTCTCGACTCCCTCGCCGCCCGCCGCTCGTGCTTCGGCTGTTCGCTCTTGCACTTACGGACGGCAGCGGCGGGAGCCGCTCTTGCCTTCCCCTTGGGGAAGGTGGCGCGGTGCTGTGCCTTGGCACTGCACCGTGACGGATGAGGGCAGCCCGCTAACAGCGGGCTTAACCTCGGCACGCACTTTGGCAAATTCTGTGCACGGCGCGGGAGCCCCGCTTGCAGCAATTCCCTAAAAATGTTACACTTATATTATAAATACCCGCTTATTCGGAAAGGTTGGTGCTCAAAAATGAAAAGAAAGATTTTATCCGTGCTCAGCGTGCTCATGGCGGTGCTCATGAGCACTGTGGCGCTCTCTGCGTGCAATAAAACTCCCGCCGGAGCAAACAGCAGCGGCGGGAGCGAGGAGAGTGTGAGCACCGAGCAGGGCGGCGAACTTTACGAATTTGCAGCCTCGGATGAGGCTGCCGCGAAGGTTCGGAGCATGGCGGAGGTGCTCGGCGGGTACGATTTTGAGAGCCTTTCCGGCGTGCAGAGCACATGGCTTTTGGAGCAGGCGATCTATGACGACATCGCGGCGGCGGGCGAAAAAATAAGCGGGCACGACGGATACAAAATCAGCGGCACTGCCCTTTCGGAACTGCTTGAAAGTCGTTTTGGAGTGAAATATTCGGGCGGCGACAAGGAAATTTACTACGACGGATACGCCCGCGAGTGGACGGCGAAAGCCGTCCGGCTCGAGGAACTCGATGGCAAAAAAGCAACCTATTCGGTGGAGCTTGAAAGTAAATATTTGGATTTCCCTTGCCGCTGCGAGATGGCTTTTGAGGTGGAAAAACGCGGTGAAAAATACGCATTGCAGCTCGCGTCAAGCCGCTTTACAAGCGGCTGCATGGCGCCTTCGCCGGAGCAGCAGGCGGAGTATTTGACCGAGCGGCTGGTCGAGATTTTAGGTGCCGACGCCGTGAAAAACGGCACCGCGCCGGAGGACTTTTCCGCGGAGGCGTTTCTCGCGAAAGTCGCGGCGACCTCGTTTGAAGGGCGTGGGTTTGACCCGAAAACGCCCTACCGGCGCGCATTTTACAGATCGACGGACGGGTTGTGGCGTTTTCCGGCTGAGGAGGCGCGCCGCATCGTGCGGGAGGTTTTCGGCACGGAATTTTCCGGCTTTGACGGCTATTTTGATTTTACCTACGACGCGGACGCGGACGAGTACGTTTCCGGGTTGGAGTTCGGAAGCGAGGGGGCATATTCGTGCCAAGATGTTTCTGTCGCGCCTGTGGCGAGCGGCTACGAGGTGAGCTTCGTGCTCGTGTCGAGCACCGCTTTTGAGGGCGGCGAGGTTTACGGTGAATACGTCGCCGGGTTTTCCTATGAGAGCGAAAATGGGCTCGATTTTTTGAGATTAAAAGGGATTACTCCGGTAGATAAGTGAATGAAATGCCGCCATTGTTATTTTCGGTAGTAAAGTCCTTATCTACATAAAATGCTTCTTGCGGTTCAATAGTTCCATTTGTTGTAGTAAGAACCCATCTGCCATTGGTATTTTCCCTCCAACCATTGGACGAAAGATCTCCCTTTCCGGCAGACATATGGAAGTGGTTTCCGGTGGCATTGCCATTCATACCCTCTCTAAATATTGTTTCTCCTCTCTTAAACTTTTGTCCAACAGAAAGAGCTTCCAAATCATCGTCTTCCGGATGCATAACCATAAGAACAAGATAATCTTCTCCACACGGCATTTTTACCTTGGAAGTTGAACGAAGCCAAATGGTATTTGTCTTACCGCTTTCACCCACGCCGTATATTCTCTTTATCTCCATTTCATCACAAGGACAATAAAACCATGAACGGTTTTTATCCTCACATGCCTCATCTATTGGATAGTCGTGATAGTTTGCTGACGCATCAGAATAATAGTAGTGAGAATTACTATTACCCGAAGTAAGAGCAAATGGGCTCTGGAGAATCTTCATGTAACTGCACGGATAGGTTACGTAATTTTTATTACTGGTTTCCCCGCCGGAAGAAGAAGTCACTTCAATCGGAACCCATTCCTGTTTAAGATTGCCCAAGGCGCTGCTTGCAAAATACACATTGCCCGCACTGGTAGCGGTTCTTCCGTCTTTGCTGCCGTTCGCCCCACTATATGCAGTCAGAAACTTTCCTCCTTCAATAGCGCGTATTCTGACGGTGTCAGAACAGGTACCGTCCGTAATAATAAAAGCAGCTGTGTTTGAATAGCTGTAAAGGTGCGCATTTATTCCTGCACCTACTTTTGTTCCGGTGTATCTGTCAAGACAAAGGCTACTGCTGCCGACGAGAGGACAAATTCTGCACTGAGAATCATTGCCTCTAACATACCATTTTTGTGCAGCGTCCGTTTTGTCGAATTTCCAAAGACAAACATTGCTCAGTTCATCCGCCGGATATTTGCTGCTGCACCAAACGTTAAGTGCGAAGTTGGGGAAAGCCTTGTTTTGAAAATAATAGAGTTTATCAGTAGTTATTTTTCCATTTGCGATTGTAGTCATAATGTTTTCCTTTCCGACCTATTAGGTCTTAAAAAATTTTTTGTTTGTTTTTTTTCTTTTTCCTTTTTGCTTGCCGTGCAAGCTGTTTTGTTTCTTTTTCTTTTCGTAAAATTTAATCAGCGCTGGATTTCGGACTCACCTTTGTTTTTCATAGTCAAAAAATCACCTCCCGTTACATTTGCAAAACGTTTGTTCTGCAAAAATGGCTTCGCA